>JBASRP010000102.1:0-3401 GCA_049273905.1 Actinomycetota bacterium | reverse complement strand
CAGCAGCGCCAGAGCCAGGGCGGCGGCGGCGACGCGGATCGGCTTCACGGCTGAGATTCTCTCTCATCGCCGGGGAGGCGCGCCCGTACGGCCGGGCCCGGCGACCTGCGCGAACCCGCTGCTAGACTCGCGGCCGTTCCCGCCATGAACGCTCGCTATATCCCCGTTCTCGCGCTCTGCCTCGCGCTGCTCGCGCCCGCTTGCGGCGGGAAAGCGGGCGCCGAAACCGCCGGCCAGACGATCAAGGCGGCGACCAGCTACCGCCTCTCGACCTATGAGATCGGGCACCGGCGGACACCGAAGGCCTGGAGCGGGCCCAATCTCGTCACCGGCGCGACGATCCGCAGCGCGGATCTCAGAGGTTCCGTGACCGTCGTCAATTTCTGGGCTTCCTGGTGCGGTCCGTGCCGAGATGAACAGGCGGAGCTCGAGAGGCTCTATAAGGAGTACGCATCCCGAGGCGTTCGTTTCATCGGCATCAACATCCGAGACGCGCGTGTCGACGCGCGGTCGTACCTCGAGGAGTTTGGGGTCACATACCCGTCGATCCGTAATCAGGACGCGTCGATAGCCGCGAAGTTCCGTAGCATCCTCTTCATCCCGTCGACCGCGGTGCTGGATCGCCGCGGACGCATCGCGGCGCGGATCTCGGGGGTCACCGTCGAACGCGATCTGCGATCTGTGCTCGACGCGGAGCTCGCGTCGTGACCATCGTCCTCGCACAAGCGGGCGGCGTGGAAGGAGCGATCGCCGGTCCGGCCGGCATCCTCGTCGCCTTCGTGGTCGGGATGGTGTCCTTCTTCTCGCCGTGCATCCTCCCCGTGCTGCCCGGCTATCTCTCCTACGTCTCCGGCGTCAGCGGCGAGGAGCTCGAGAGCGGCGCGCGCCGCGGACGCGTCGTCCTCGGCACGACGCTCTTCGTCCTCGGGTTCGCCGCAGTTTTCAGCCTCCTCGGGTACGCGACGGCGAGCGCCGTGGACAGTCTCGGCTTCCTGCTCGATCACTTCTCGGTCGTGAACCGGATCGCCGGCGTCTTCGTGATCCTGATGGGTCTCGCTTTCCTGTCGACGTTGTCCGTCCGCACGTTCCAGCGGTGGCGCGAACAGGGCGGTACGCGTGCGGGTGTCGCGCGCGTCGGACTCGGTTTCGCGCGCGTGGTCGGGATGGAGCGGCGCCTCGACGCGAAGCCGATGGCCGGGGTCGCCGGCGCGTTCCCGCTCGGCGCCGCGTTCGCCATCGGCTGGACGCCGTGTGTCGGGCCCGGCCTGTCGACGATCTTCGTCATCGCCGGGACGCAAGGCTCGGGGCTGCGCGGCGGGGTGCTCCTGTTCTCGTTCTCGCTCGGCCTTGGGATCTGGTTCATCCTGGGCGGGCTCGCGTTCCGCCGCGGGACGCGTGCCGTGGCATGGTTGCGGCGGCACATGCGGACGCTCGTGGCCATCGGGGGGACGTTCTTGCTGACGATCGGGATCCTGCTCGTCACCGACTACTGGAACACCCTTCTGAGTCCGTTCCGCCGGTGGCTCGTCAACTTCACTCCGCCGATCTAGCGATGCAGACCGCCGAGGTCGCTCCACCCGCCACGCCGCCCCCGCCGCGGCTCACCCCCTGGCGTGTCGTGAGGGAAGCTTGGCGGCGCCTCCGCACGATGCGGACGGCCCTGATCCTGCTCTTCACTCTCGCGGCCGGCGCGTCCGTCGGATCGCTGATCCCGCAGCGCCCGGCGAACGAGCTGCGCGTCGCCGAGTGGATGCGCGACCACTCGAGCTGGGTTCCCCTCGCCAACAGGTTCGGACTCTTCGATGTCTACGGGTCGTGGTGGTTCACCGCGATCTACGTTCTGCTGCTCGTCAGCGTCGTCGGGTGCATCGTCCCGCGCTACCGCGCGATGTTCCGTCAGATCCGTTCGCGGCCGCGTACCGGCGGCCCGCTCGACGGGTTCCCGCAGTACCACGAGAACATCGTCGATGCGCCGCCCGATGCCGTGCTCGCCGACGCGGAGCGCGTCCTGCGACGCGGACGCTTCCGGCTCGTGCGCGCGAACGGGACGATCGCGGGGGAGAAGGGGCACCTGCGCGAGGCCGGCTCGATCATCTTCCACACCGCGTTCCTGATCCTTCTGCTCGGCATCGTGCTCGGGAAGGGCTTCGGCTTCACCGGGCAGGTCGCCGTGGTCGAGGGAGACCGCTTCACCGACACGAACGTGTCGTACGACCAGTTGCACGAAGGACGGTTCTTCGGCGACCGGCACCGCGGGTTCTCGGTTCAACTCGACGACTTCGCCGTGCGCTATCAGCCAAACGGAGTTCCGAAGGAATTCGCGTCGTACGTCCGGTTATACGACGACGACAAGCTGGTGCGCCGCACGCGCATCCGCGTCAACGAGCCGCTCGTGTACCGCGGCGTGAACGTCTTCCAGCTGGCGTGGGGATGGGCGCCACGCGTCGTCGTCTCGCAGAACGGCAAGGTGCTGTCCGATGCGCCGGTGATCGTGCTCGAGGACCGTCGGAGCGGCGCGTGGCGCGGCGTCGTGAAAGTCCCCCAGACGAAGCCGGCACAGCTCGGGATAGAGCTGTACTTCTACAACGACCTCGACGTAGCCCAGAACGACATCCCGTTCAACCGGACGCCGCTGCCGCGCCGTCCGGTGATCTTCTTCCAGACGTTCCGCGGCGACCTCGGACTCGACCGTCCGCAGTCGGTGTATGCGCTCGACAAGACCGCGTTGGCGCAGGGCGACGTCGGCGGCGTACCGGTCGGTGGGACCGTCGACGCCGGCGACGGCATCACGGTTTCGTTCCCCGATCTGCGCCAGTACTCGGTGTTCCAGGTCGGGTCCGACCCGGGGACGCCGTTCATGCTTGCTGCGGCCGTGCTCATCTTGGTGGGCCTGATTCCCGCCCTGTATAGTTCGCGCCGGCGGGTCTGGGTCCGCGCAATTCCCGACGCCGCGGGATCGCGCGTCGAGGTGGCCGGCCAGGCTCTCCAGCGCAAAGGCGCATTCGAAGAGGAGTTCAAACAGATCGTGCGGAACCTCGGCCGGGACCTGGCACGGAGCGGGACGCGCGATGGTTAATACGACGCTCGCTCGATCGTCGGACGGCCTCTTCTGGGTCGCGCTCGTCCTCTACGGCATGGCCCTCATCGCGTTCGTGGTCGCCTTCATCTATCGGAGGAAGGGGCCGTCGACGATGGCGGTCGCGCTCGCGGCGATCGGCGCCGTCGCCCACGCCGGGTCGATCGCGACCCGCGGCTTGGCCGCCGCCCGCGTGCCGTGGGGCAACATGTACGAGTACTCATCGATGATCGCCTTCCTCATCGTCGTCGGGTACCTGTTGTTCGTGAACGGTCGCCTGAAGCTGCGCGAGCTCGGCGGTTTCGCCGTGGCCCTTGCTCTCCTC
>JBASRP010000094.1:0-11849 GCA_049273905.1 Actinomycetota bacterium | reverse complement strand
CGCCGGTCCCCCGGGGATCGAACATGATGAGACGGCTGTAGCGCGCGACGTGCTGCAAGGCTTCCGCGACGACGGGGTCGTCCCAGTTGGCATCGATGCTGCTAGCAACCCCGGTACAAAGGACGAGGTCCAAGGGGGCATCGCCCAGCACCTGGTACGCGATGCGTTGCGAACCGAGACGCGCGTAGTGGGTTTCCGGGATGCTCACCACAGTTGATCGGTGTACGTGTCCTTTCCGGGCACCGTCGGGATGAACGGGCCCGTCCACAACGCGCGCGCGCGGCCGGTCGCGTCGAGCTCTTTCGCCTTACCGGCGAACTCAGCCTCCCACACGTCGGCCGGGTCGCGGTCGACGAACCACATGATCGTGACGCGCGTCGCGTCGGTTGGATCACGCGGGATGTCGGCCGGCGCTTCGTCGGGGATCGGCACGGGCGTGAAGACGAGCGCCATCGCCGTCGAGGACCCATCGATCGCGGCGGGGAGGTGCTCGTCGACGAGCCACTTGGCAGTGGCGTCGCGATCGCCGCCTTCGGGCACCTCCGCTATCGTCGTTACGAGGCCCGGGAACCGGTGGTCGAGCGCCATCTCCGGCGGGACGCCGTCGGCGTCGCGGAACGCGCCGCCGCGGTAGCGGTACATCTTCGTGTGCACGTGGTCGCGGTGCGGGAACATGCGCCCGGCTTTGTGCAGCCGGTGCACCTCCTTCGCGCCCCACGTCCCCCACTCGTCCTGCTGGCTGCGCTCGATCCAGTACAGCGCCAGGTACGAGCCGCGCATCGGATCGTCCGTGATCGCCGTGGAGGGAAGCTGCCGCAGCTCCTTGTACGGCCGCGTCGCGACGAAGCGCGCGCCGGCCAGGATGCCGGGCCCGACGAGACACCCCGCGTAGAAGTGGTCGCGCTCGTACCAGCGGTTGTAGTCGACCTCGTGACCGCGGTGGGGCTCGACGAGCGTGAAGAGGATCGAGCCGAGTTTGACGGGAAAATCGGTCGCGGCCATCAGTCGATGATCGTGATGCCGCCGCCCGCCGGCGCGTCTTCCCACACGAGCGCGGCGACGACCTTGTCCCCGTTGACCACGAGCTCCGCGGACTGGTTGCTCCCGACGATGATCGGAACGCGCACGGTGCTCTTCTGCTCCATCGCGTCGGCGAGCTCGTCGCGCAGCTTGTCCACGTCCGTGTGATCGGGAAGCGTCCACCCCGATACCGTCGGGTCTGCGCCCAGTTTCAGATGCTTGCCCATCGCGGCTCCCCTCGTCGGCTCCGCCCGATGCTACGACACCGCCCCCGCTCGGCTCGAACCGGACACGCCCTATTGCGACACGGGCGGCGCAGCGAGATGATGCGCATCGCCGTGGCCGAACCGCCTTTCGAATCCCTCGACTACCTCTACATCCCGAGCGCCGACGTCGCCACCGATGTCGGATATTTCACAGAGGTCCTCGGCGGCCGTGCGGTGTTCGCGATCGACGACGGAGGGACGCGAGCGGCGATGGTCGAGATGTCGGACGGCCCGCCGCGGCTGATCTTCACCGACCACCTCGAGGGTGAGCGCGCGATCATGATCTACCGCGTCGCGAACCTGCGCGCCGCGCTGAAAGACCTGGCCGGGCGCGGCTGGGCGAAAGAGTCGACGTTCGAGATCCCGCAGGGGCCGTGCTGCTCGTTCGTCTCCCCCGCCGGGCACCGCGTGGCGCTGTACCAGCTCACGCGGCCGGACGTCGAGGAGCACTTCGCCGGACGCTTCGACTTCTAACCGGCGACGAGCTTCGCCGCGCGCTCGCGCAGCTCGAACTTGAGGACCTTCCCGCTGGCGTTGACTGGCAAGGCGTCGACGACCTCGACCCGGCGCGGCACCTTGTAGTTCGCCATCTGGTCGCGCGCCCACGCGATCACGGTGTCGGCGTCAACCGTCTCGCCGGCGCGCGCGACGACGAACGCGATGCCGACCTCGCCCATCCGCGGATCGGGAGCGCCCACGACCGCGGCTTGCGCGATCGACGGATGACGGAGGAGCTCGTTCTCGATCTCGGCCGGGTAGGCGTTGAAGCCGCCGACGATGAACATGTCCTTCTTGCGGTCGGTGATGCGCACATAGCCGTCGTCGTCCATCACCCCGATGTCGCCGGTGTGCAGCCAGCCGTCGGCGTCGATCGCCTCGGCAGTTTGCTCGGGATCCTCGTAGTACCCGCGCATCACGTTGTAGCCGCGGACGACGATCTCGCCGGGCTCGCCGCGCTCGACCTCCTTGCCGTCGTCACCGACGATCCGCACTTCGGTGTCGGGGATGGCGCGTCCCGACGTGTTCGCGATCGTCTCGGGTTCGTCGCCTTCTCGGCACATGGTCACGGTGCCCGTCGCTTCGGTGAGGCCGTAGGCGGTCAGGATGGTCGTGAAGGTGAGGTCGGATCGCATGCGCTTGATCATCTCGACGGGCACCGCGGCGGCGCCGGTGACGGCGAGGCGCAGCGACGAGAGGTCGAGGTTCCCACGGTCGGGATGGTTGAGGATCGACTGATAGAGCGTCGGCGGGCCGGGCAGCATCGTCACGCGCTCGGCCGCGATCTTCGCGAGCACGGTGGGAACGTCGAAGACCGCGTGCGGGATGATCGCGGCGCCGCGCATGAGACACGCGAGGATCCCGGCCTTGTACCCGAACGTGTGGAAGAACGGATTGACGATGAGGTAGCGGTCGCCCTCGGTCAGACCCACGAGGCGCGACCACGTCTCGAAGACGCGCAGGGCCTGGCCGTGTGTGGTCATGACGCCCTTCGGCATCCCCGTCGTGCCGGACGTGAAGATGATGTCCGAGAGGTGGTCCGGGCCGATCAGCTTGGCGTGTTCATAGGCGTGCTCGGCCGTCACCGAGGACCCTCGCGCCAGGAAATCGTCGAAGCTTTTCTCGCCGTCGCCCCGCAGCAGAACGGTCCTTTCGAGGGCGGGAAGCTCCACCGCTGCCTCCTGTAGCAGCGCGGGGAAATCGAGGTCGAGGAATCCGCGCGTGGTGAAGAGCAGCCGCGCGCCGCTCCGCTGCAGGACGAAACCCGCCTCGCGTCCCTTGAACCGCGTGTTGATCGGAACCAGGATCGCGCCGGACGAGACGGCGCCCAGGGCTGCGATCACCCACTCCCACGTGTTCGGCGCCCAGATCGCGACGCGATCGCCCGGCGCGATCCCGGCGGCGATCGTCGCGCGCGCTGCGTCCCGTACGCGCTGTCCGAGCTCCGCGTACGACAGGCGCACGCCCTCCTCGACGATCGCATCGAGGTCTGCGTAGCGGTCCGCAGCATCCCGAACGAGGCCGGGGATGCTGCCCCACATGTGGTCGCCGCGCACGCTAATCGTGGAACGGTTCGACGATATCGACGTACTTGTCGAGGATCGGGAGCACCTCGTCGGCGCCTTTGCTCGGGAGGTTGAGGATGATCTCCTCGATGCCGAGCCCGCGCAGGTACTCGAGCTTGCCGGGATCGGGGATCGATCCGAGCGGCACGATACGGATCGAGTCCGGGTCGCGCCCCGCCTCCTCGACCAAGCCGCGCAGCACGGGAAGGTTCTTCGCGACGCCGCGCGCACCGACCGGCATCCAGCCGTCGGCGTACTCCGCGATGTGTTTGAAGAGCACCGGCCCGCCCTGTCCACCGATGTACAGCGGCGGCCGCGGCTTCTGGGCCGGCTTGGGGTAGGCCCACGACGGATCGATGTGCACGAACTCGCCGTCGAAGGACGCTTCCTCCTCGGACCACAGCTTCAGGATCGCGAGCATGTTCTCGCGCCCCAGCGCGCGGCGGCGCGGGTACTCGATGCCGTGGTCCTCGATCTCTTCAACGTTCCATCCGAAGCCGATGCCGAACTCGAAGCGCCCGCCCGAGAGGTGATCGAGGGTCGCGACCTCTTTCGCCGTCACGATCGGATCGCGTTGTGCGATCAGACAGATGCCGGTTCCCACGCGCAGCCTCTCTGTCGAGAGAGCGGCGGCCGTCAGCGCCACGAACGGATCGAGCGTGCGGCGGTACTCCTCCGGAAGCGGCTCGCCCATCGGCGCCGGGGTCTTGCGCGCGGACGGGATGTGCGTATGCTCGGGAAGGAACAGCGAGGTGAATCCGCGCGCCTCGGCTTCGCGCGCGATCTCGGCCGGGCCGATGGACCGGTCGGTCAGGAAGATCGTGATACCGAAGCGCACGGCGCGGGAAGGATACCCCAGGCCCTCAGTCGAGAGGCGCCGGAGCCGGGACCGCCTCGCTACGCTCCGACTGCACCACCGCGATGCCGACCACGACGAGCGCGGCACCCGCGATCTGCCAGCCGCCGAGCGACTGATCGAGCCACAGGTACGCGAGGACGGCAGCCGACAGCGGCTCCAGTGTCGAGACGATGCCGGCGCGCGACGGTCCGATCCGCGCGAGCCCCCACAGGAAGAGCGAGAACGGGATGACCGTGGCAACGATCCCGAGCAGGATCACGCCGGGGAGCAACGAGCCGTCGAACAGCGTGTCGGGACGGCCGCGGAACGCTTGCACGACGATCCACATCACGCCGGCGACGCCGAAACCGCGCACAAGCGCGCCTTCCGGCCCGGCGGCCCGCTCGACGTGCTCGCCGGTCAGGATGTACGAGGCGAACGCGAACGCCGAGGCGACCGCCGCAGCGACACCACGTCCGGC
This sequence comes from Actinomycetota bacterium, assembly GCA_049273905.1. Classification (GTDB taxonomy): domain Bacteria; phylum Actinomycetota; class AC-67; order AC-67; family AC-67; genus JBASRP01. The sequence goes on along the minus strand of JBASRP010000094.1, from coordinate 7,181 downwards.
GAGCGACGTGTCTCCTCCGGTCAGAACGGTAGGCAACTCCGCCAGCAGCGCGACGCCGACCACCGCAGCCGCGAGAGCTCCGACGATCCGGCGCGTCGGCGGCTGCCGGGCCGCGAAGGCCAGCCACAACACCACGAGGCCCGGCGCCGTGTACTGGATCACGATCGCCACGGCCACCGGGAGAGACGCCACCGACGAGTAGTAGAAGTAGTTCGCCGCCGCGATCGACAGGCCGAAGAGCACGACGATCCACGCGGGTGCACGCTCGCGCGTCTCGCGCGGACCGCGTGTGCGATTGCGTACGAGGATGAACGCGCCGAGCACCGCGAACGCGATCCAGGCGCGCGCCTCGGTGATCTCGAGCGGCGACGCGCCGCGATCGATCAGCGTGCGCGCGTAGGTGCCGCCGAACGCCCACAGGACGGCCGCGGCGGAGACCGCGAGGAACCCGAGCCGGCGGTTCACTATCCGACGAGAGCCGCGACCTCGCCGAGCACGTGCACCATCTCGACGTCGGAGTGATCTTGCATCTGCAACATCACGCGGTCGACGCCCGCATCACCCAAGGCCTTGAGCCGGTCGGCCGCCCGCGTGAGGGTGCCGATGATCATGACGTCGGGCAGTGCGTCGAGGAACGCCCGCGGCTCGCCGGACTGACCGGCGTGGGCCATGATCCGCTCGGCGCGCTGCAGCATGTCGCCTTCGTCGCGTCCGACGACGCTCCCGGTCATCAACGAGAACACCGGTGGCTCATGGCGCCCGGCTTTCTCCCAGGCCTCGACCGCCCGGGCACGGCGGCGCGTGCACGTCTCGGCGTTCGCGAAGTTCGTGTTGTACTCGTCGGCCCAGCGCGCGGCCACGGCGACGCTCTTCGGGCCGGCCTGGCCGCCGACGATGAAGTTCGGGTGCGGCGCGTGCGCCGGCTTCGGCAAGGCGTCGAGGTCCTCGATCGTGTAGTGCTTCCCGCTGAAGCTGAAGGCGCGGTCGTTCCACGAGCGATGGACGATCTCCGCCTGCTCGGCGAACATCTCGAGCCGAACCTTCGTCGGAGGGAATGGGAAGCCGTAGGCGCGATGCTCGGCCTCGTTCCACCCGGCGCCGAGCCCGAGCTCGACGCGACCGCCTGAGATGTGATCCGCGGTCGCCACCGACTTGGCCAGGTTCGACGGATGACGGAACGTCGCCGGCGACACCATCGTCCCGAGCTTAATGCGGCGGGTGACGGCCGCGAGCCCGGCGATGCTCGCCCACGCGTCGAGCACGACCCGCTCGCGCGGGTGCGAGAACGACAGGTAGTGGTCCGAGCGGAACAGCGCCTCGAGCCCCGCCTCCTCGGCCGCGAGCGCCAGCGCCACCCACTGATCCCAGGAGACACCTTCCTGACCTTCGACCATCAAACAGACGCGCATCGTTCCTCCCGGGATAGAACGTCGACCCGGTTGAGGCTACCCGGCTCGCTCCCCTCTCGTCGCGCCGGTAACCTCACCAGGCCGACACCCGCGATCGGGTCAATCGGGTGGGCGCGGGGCAGATAAGAGAACCGGAAGAAGCCAAAGGGGAGAGCCATGGTCGAGAAGACGATCCAGCTCACCGGCACATCGCCGAACGGTGTGCAGGAGGCGATCGAGCTCGCGATCGCGCGAGCGAACGTCACGATCCGCGGGCTGCGCCGCGCGCGCGTGCGCGAGCTGCGGATGGAGCTGAACGACGGGAACATCGCGCATTGGGTCGTGGATCTCGACGTCACGTTCGAGATCCGTGAGGAGTTGCACGGCTGACGTGAGCGCCTCGGAACTCGCGCCGAAACTCTGGCGCATCCCGATCCCGCTGCCGGCGATCCCCGGCGCGGAGCACCTCGGCTTCTGCAACGCGTACCTCATCGGGCCGGAGCCGTGGATCCTCGTCGACACGGGGATGACGACCGACGAGGGCGTGCAGGCGCTCGACGCCGGTCTGAAAGCGGCCGGCGTACCGATCACCGAGATCGACTCCGTTCTGATCACGCACCACCACCCCGACCACTACGGGATGAGCCGCCCGATCCGCGAGCGATCCGGCGCAAAGGTGATGATCCACCGGCGCGACGTCGAGATGATGTACGAGTCGCTGTGGGGTGGCGATCAGTCCTTCGGCGAGTTCCTGTCCGCGCACGGCGGCCCGCAGTTCGAGGGCCCGCCGCCGCTGCTCGGCGCAACCGAGTACCGTCCGGCCGCGCCCGACGCCTATCTCGAGGACGAGCAGATCTTCGACCTCGGCGAGCGGAACGTCCGCGTGCTGCACACACCGGGCCATTCGCCTGGCCACTGTTGCTTCCAGATCGGCGATGAGCAGATCATCCTGACGGGCGACCACATCCTCCCCAAGATCACGCCGCACGTCGGCTACTTCCCCGGCGGCAACCCGAACCCGCTCGGCGACTTCCTCGACTCGCTGAAGCGGATCGGCGAGGGCGGCTACCGGCTCGGCCTGCCCGCGCACGGCGAGCCGTTCCTCGACCCGGCGTCGCACGTCGGGCGGATCGTCGCCCACCACGAGTTCCGGCTGAAGGCGACGGTCGACGCGCTCGGCCGGGGTGCCAAGACCGCCTGGGACGTGGTCCCCGAGGTGTTCGGCGGCGACCTCCCCGGCTTCCATCGCTTCGCGGCCTTCTTCGAGATCCTCTCGCACCTGGTCTTGGCCGAGGTCGAGGGCCGGATCCGGCAGGAGCACGAAGGCAACCGGATCCTCTGGCGCCGCTCGTAACAAAGGCGGGGGTCGGGCACACTTACAGGTGCGCCCCGCGTTGTACGGGGTGGACAAGGAGGAGCAGTGGAAGCCAAGACCCTTCAGAAGGCAACCTTCGCAGCGGGATGCTTCTGGCACGTCGAGGACGCGTTCCGCCGGATCAAGGGCGTCGCCGACGCCCGCGTCGGGTACACGGGCGGCTTCGTCGCGAACCCGGACTACACGCTCGTGTGCACGGACACGACCGGGCATGCGGAGGCGATCGAGGTGACGTTCGACCCCGACGTGGTCTCCTACGAGGAGCTGGTCGAGTTCTTCTGGACGATGCACGACCCCACCCAGAAGAACCGCCAGGGGCCGGACTGGGGCAAGCAGTACCGGACGGCGATCTTCACGCACGACGAGCAGCAGAAGAAGATCGCGGAGGCGTCGAAGCAGGCGCTCGACGAGTCCGGCCGGTTCAAGAAGTCCATCGCGACCGAGATCACCGAAGCCGGTGAATTCTGGGAAGCGGAGGACTACCACCAGCAGTACTACGCGAAGCGCGGCATCGACAGCTGCAGCATCTAGCGCGGTCTGTGGTTCGGGCGCCCGGCACCTCGCCGGGCGTTCGCGGTTTCAGCGCCTCCGGTTCATCGCGACGCTTTGCCGACGGTGCGGTCGAGGAACGCGCGGATCGCGCTTTGCACCTCGCCGCTCGCCCAGAGGTCCACGCAGTCCTCGTCGTGTTTCTGGCCGAGTCGCTCGACGTTCTCGACGGCCGGTTTGAGGAGCGCGGCTTTCGTGAGCGCGTAGGTTTCGCTCGGCACGCGCGCCAGCCGCCGAGCCGTCGCCGCCGCGCGACCCATGAGATTGGCTGCGGGCACGATCTCGTCGATCATCCCCATCGTCACGGCATCGTCGACCGAGAACGTCGCCGCAACGAGCGCGAGGTCGCGCACATGTTCTGCGCCGACGGCGAACCGCAGGATCTCGAGAGCCCAGCGCGGGAACGGCACACCGACGGCGAGCTCCGAGAAACCGATGCGATGTGTGCCTTCGCTCGTGACGCGGTAGTCGCACGCGCAGGCGAGCACGGCGCCACCGGCGATCGCGTGCCCGTTGACGGCGGCGACGGTCGGTTTCGGGAAACGGAACAGTCGCTCGAACATCCGCGACATCGTTGCGATCCCGCCGGCGAGGTCCTCACGCGACGCGTCGAACACGCGGAAGAGATCGGCGCCCGCCGAGAAGGCGATGCCCTCGCCCGTGACGATCAGCGCACGCGCATCAGATCTCTCGGCCTCATCGATCCCCGCGATGATCTCCTCCATGAACTCGGGGCCGAGGGCGTTGACCGGCGGATTGTTGAATCGCACGATCGCGAGCTCGCCGTCGCGGGTGAAATCGATCATCCAAGCCGCACGCTAGTCCGCACGTCGTTGCAGTGACAAACCTGCGTCAGGATTCGAGTGCGACGCGAAGACGATCGACGACATCGTCGGAACGCTTACTGAGTTGCTCCCAGGTCACGTGGATCACGGACCAACCCATCGCGGTCAGTCGGTTCCGTCGCTCAAGATCACGCTCCCACCGCGCTCTGCCGGAGTGCCAGCGATAGCCATCGGCCTCGATCGCGAGTTTTCGGTCGGGGTACGCGAAATCCACGATCGCAACGAGGCGGCCACCGTCGCGGATCTCGTGCTGCGCCAAAGGCGTTGGGAGTCCTGCCCTCCCGAGCCTCCTGAGGAGTCTTGTCTCGAAGACACTCTGAGGTACTTCGACCATGTTCGGACGCGCCGCGATGAGGCGGCGGATGACAGCGCTTCCGGGACGGCCTGATCCGGCCAGCTCCTCAACGCGCCAGCGCATCCGTGAGAGTGTGACCAGCCTCCGGCGCAATGCCTCATCGAGTGCCTCCTCGACCATGGTGACGTCGACGACGCCTGCAATGTCGATGAGCGTTCGCGCAGGCGTAGTAACAGCTATCGAAGCGACAATCGTCCGATCGGCCGCCCGCAGCGATCTCACCCGATGGATGACGGCTTCCGAAGACGACCGGCGACGGCGGCCCTCGACTGTGAGTTCGACGATCTCAGTCGTACCACCCGCCAGCGCCCAAATTGATGCCGCCGATCGATATGATGCGACGGCGTCCGGGCCCCATCCCAGTACCTCACCGAAAACAGTCTGTCGCCACGACGATGGGATGCCCGCGATACGGTAGATGCCGTCGGAGACCCGTTCCCAGCGGCCAGTCTTCAAGCGCCAATCGATCATGTATCGCGAGGCCCCAAGTTTCAGGGCCTCATCTCGCGAAAAGATGCCGTATCGGTTCGCGACTAATCCCGCGATGCGCCGATCGATCGCTTCAGGTACACCGTTCGGGGGATATAACGCGGACATCGACGACTAGAACTAGCACCCCGAGGCCGGAGGCGAGGCCGGCGAAGGCGGGAACGCGGGGATCGCGTCCATCGCGGTGCCCCCGGTGGGCCTCGAACCCACACTGAGGCCCTTTTAAGGGGCGCTCCTCTGCCAATTGGGATACGGGGGCGTTCGAGATTCTAGCGTCGGCTACGCGGCGGCCCGGCGTAAGAACCCGTCGACCGCGCCGACGAAGTCCTCCGGCGAGAGCGCGCTCGAACCCGAGGCCTTCAGCCACGGCGTAAGGTCGCTATTGCCGTCGAACTCCCACTTGCTGCCGCCCGTTTCCCGCGACGTGAGCTCCTCGGCCAGCGGCGCGAGGTCGACGCGCGCCATCACCGGCGCGCTCACGAACTGCACCCACGTCTCGTAGCGGTACCGCACGGCGTACTCATCGCCGCGGATCAGCGCGACGCGATTCAGTCGCGTCCGGTTGTGGATCGCGGATTGATGACACCCGAGCAGCGAGAATTCAGAGGGGAACGCGGCCTCCGTGTCGTGCGGCAGACGCACGATCGCGAGGTCGATCTCGGGACGCTCCTCGATCGCGATCGCACCGCTGCGCGCGCGGTCGTCGTCGCGCTCGAACCACGCGTCGTCGAGCTGCCACAAGCCCTTGAAGCGGTCGGGATGCTCGAGCATCTCCGGGAACCGCGCCAGACCCTCTTCGTAAAAGAGCGCCGACTGCTGGGGGTAGGGCTTCGCGAATACGTCCCCGCCGAGGTTCGAACGGTCCTCGTCGGCCATCGTCATCAGCGCGAACGCAACGCGCGCGGCGTCGCGATCGGTGAAGACGCCGAAGTCACCGGCGGAGGCAACCTGGATGATCTTCTCGCGCCGCGCCAGCGCCTCATCCGGATGCAGGATCGCGTAGATGCCGGACAGGCCGTCCTCGTCGAAGTGGTTATTGGAGACGAGCTCGGCGTCGACCTTCAGATCGGGCCGGTCGAGGTAGCGGAACGCGATCTGCGTGGACAGGTCGTCGGCCAGCTCCTCCGGCGAGCCGCTCCCCTTCCAGTGCGACAGCGTGATGAGCGTTCCGTCGGCCGGGTAGCCGTCGACGATGATGTTCGGCCGGCCGTTCAGCTCATCCCACGGGACGTAGCGCATGGCTTCCCTCCTCCCCCGGCCGCAACGCGCCTGCGACCGCGCGTATGCCCTAGGGAAGGTTGAGCTGCCCGAACTCGCCGGGCGGCAGGTCGCGGTACGTGCCGGCTGCTGCGTCGTACTCGCGGCGCGGGAACTGGAGCTGGTCGTCGCCGGTCATGATCAGCACGTACGCCGGCTCGCCGTCGCCTCCATCGTGGCCGTGCGAGTGGATGTCGCCCGGCGGCGTGATCGCGGCTGCGTCGCCGGGGCGCAGGTGGAGCTCCTCGGCCACGACGATCGCAGCGCGCCCATCCGGCTCGAGATCGGAGACCTCGTATCGCCGATGCGTCTCGACGCCGCGGACCGGCGCGATGACGGCCCACGTGCCGTGCGAGTGGATGTAGCTCATCACGCCGCGAGGCCGGTGGAAGAGGAACAGGCGCGGCCCGCGCTCGGGCATGTGCAGCCCGATCACGCCCATGTCGTCGGGCGCGAGCTGCGCGATCAGCGGCGCGAAGTACTCCTCATCCTGCGCGAGCTCCGCGATCGCATGTCCGATCGCGGGTACGTCCGACCCGAGCTCGTCGATACGCGCGAGGAGGGCCTTCACCGGCGGGTCGTCCGCGTAGGTCACGACGAACCCCCGTGTTCCTTCGCGATCGCGCGCGCGTCGTCCAGTCGCTTCTCGTCCACGAATAGTCGCACGCCCCAATCGCCGGCGAACAGGATCTTCGCGACCCGCCCGGCGCCTTTCTGCCACCACACGATGCCGGCGTCCTCAAGCGCCTTGGCGATCGCCTCTGCGTGCGCCTCGGTGTACTGCCCGAGATAAACGGTCGAGACCTTCTCCGACCCGGCCATCACTGTTTTCCGTCGAACTGTGTCGCGAGCTTCTTCTTGTCGACCTTCTTCGTCGAGCCGCGCGGGAACTGCTTCACGACGAGCCAGCGTTTCGGCCGCCG
>JBASRP010000087.1:0-3090 GCA_049273905.1 Actinomycetota bacterium | reverse complement strand
GAACGGAACCTCCACGACGGCGCCCAGCAGTACCTCGTCGCGCTCGCCGTGAAGGTCGGCCTGGCGAAGACGATGATCAATAGCGACCCGGCGCAAACCACTGAGCTCCTGACCGAGCTGGGAGGCGACGTGCAGGAGACGCTCGACGAACTGCGCCGTCTCGCGCACGGCATCTACCCGCCGCTGCTCGCGGACCGCGGTCTCATGGAGGCACTCCGATCGGCGGGCGAACGGTCGCCGGTCAACGTGACCGTCGAAGCGACGGGCCTCGGTCGTTACTCGCAGGAGATCGAAGCGGCCGTTTACTTCTGCTCGCTCGAAGCGCTGCAGAACGTCGGCAAGTACGCCGGCCAAGGCGTGCACGCCAAGGTGCGCGTGTGGGAGCAAGAAGGCGGCCTGCTGTTCGAGGTCTCCGACGACGGCGCCGGATTCGACGTCCGCAATAGCAAACTGGGCGCCGGGTTCACGAATATGAACGACCGCGTCGGCGCGATCGGCGGATCGCTACGCGTCGAGTCCGCGCCCGGACAGGGCACCAAGGTCGCCGGCGCGATCCCGCTCCCGAAAGAAGCCCCAGCTCAGGGCTAGAGAAATGCCGCCTTCTTTGGTCCCCTGCCTATCGGGGTAGGGGCCTCTCGGAGAACATCTCCGACGAGAGAGGGTGACGCGATGGCGACCAAGACCAAGCAGACGCTCAAGAAAGCGCCGGAGGCGGAAGAGGCTGAAGAACCGAAGGCGCCGCCGCCTCGCATGTGTGAGGTCTGCGGGAACGAGTACGACAAGGCCTTCGAGATCGTCATGGCGAGCAACGGACAAGACCAGCGGCACGTCTTCGACAGCTTCGAGTGCGCGATCCACGCGTTGGCGCCGCAGTGCGCGCACTGCGGATGCCGGATCATCGGGCACGGCGTCGAAGCCCAAGGCGTCGTGTATTGCTGCGCCGCGTGCGCGCGTCTGCTCGGCAAGCGGGAGCTGCGCGACCGCGCCGGCTAAAGCAGTCGTACTAAGAGGCGCTCGGCCAGGCCGGGTCGCCGCGCGACTCCCAGAGCTTGGCCAACAACTGAGGAGCGAAGTGCTCCTTGTGGATGTACGCGACGGCACCGCACGTCTTCGCGTCGTCGGGCAGATCACCTTGCGCATAGGTGGAGAGCAAGAACGCGAGGATCTGCGGGCGCTCTGCCTGGATGCGACGCACGGCCTCGATCCCGTTGATCCCCGGGAGGTTGATGTCCATCAGGACGAGGTCGGGCTCGAGCTGCGCCGCCATCTCGACGGCCTCCTCCCCCGTCATCGCCTCGCCGACGACCTCGAAGCCCGGGGTCATCCCGACCACGCGCTTGGCGGCGCCGCGGAACGGCGCCTGATCATCGACGACGAGAACCCGCACCTGGACCTCCTCCACCATCGCCATCCTCTCTCGCACAGGGCGAATCGGCAGTTGTGAGGCCACGAAACCTTAAGGGAGGGTTAGCCTCCCCCGTCGTCCGTCAGGAAGAGGAGGACCGCCTTGACCCGACGGTGCACCTCTTTCTCCTCGGACAAGCCGAGCTTCGAGAAGATGCTGTTGATGTGCTTCTCGACCGCACGTTCGGTCAGGAAGAGCGAGCCGGCCACGGCGGCGTTGTTCTTGCCCTGTGCCATCTCCGAGAGGATCTCGCGCTCCCGGGGCGTCAGCCGCGTCAGCGGCGACTCGGCGGACTTGGAACGGGCCGCCACGAGTACCTCGACGACCTTCGGATCGATGACCGAACCGCCTGAAGCGACCTCACGGATCGCGTTCGTCAGCTGCTCCACGTCGGACACCCTCTCCTTGAGCAGGTAGGCGCGGCCGGCCGAGCCCTTCTCGAGCAGGGCGAGCGCGTAGCCGGGCTCGGCGAATTGCGACAGGACGACGACCCCGGTGTCCGGGTGCGTCTCGCGGAGACGCTCCGACATCTGGATCCCCTCGTCGGTGTTGGTCGGCGGCATCCGGATGTCGGTCAAGACGACGTCGGGCTTGTGCTCCTCGATCGCCTTCTCGAGGGCCGGGTAGTCCTCGCAGGTCGCGACCAGATCGAGGTCCTTCTGGTTCTCGAGGAGTCGGCGGACACCCTCCCGGACCAGGTAATTGTCTTCGGCGAGCACGAGCCGGATGGCCATCGCCGCGCAGGATATCGCAGAGCCTCTCGGCGGCCGCATGAGGGGATCTGCCGGTTCGCCCCGGTCCCTCCCCGACTCGTGGCGCGGCGAGGTTTCGTTTCGCACCGAGTGTCCCGGCAACCCTGGAAGGAAACGCCGCGCCGCACGAGGAATCCTCCCCTGTCGGAGCGCGGCGACGGTTGCACCGCATAACGACCCGTCGGTCGGCTCGTTGGTTGGGCGAAGCGGTCACATCCCGTGGCCGTTTGGGGGAACGAGTGATGGGACGGAGATCCGCGCTCGCGGCCGCTGCCGCGGTCATCGCGGCCATGCTGCTTGCTTCGAGCGGCGCCGTCGCAACCCCCGCTCAGGAATCCGACTTCGTGTCCCGGATCAACGCCGAGCGCACCTCGCGCGGGCTCCGCGCGGTCACGGTCAAGAGCGATCTGGTCTCGGTGGCGCGTGCTTGGTCCGATCACATGGCCGCCGCGGGCACCATCTCGCACGACCCGAACCTTCCGAACGAGGTCGACGGCTGGACCGCGCTGGGCGACAACGTCGGTAAGGGCCCGAGCGTGTCAACCGTGCACGACGCGTTCATGAACTCGAGCGCGCACCGCTCGATCATCCTCGACTCGCGCTTCAACCAGGTCGGCGTCGGCGTGACCCAGTCTGGCGACTACCTCTACGTGACGGAGGTGTTCGCCCGCCGCGGCTCGACGACCACGGTCGTCAAGACCACGACGCGGCGCGCGACGACCACAACCACGACACGCCGGACGACGGTCGGCTCCGCGCGCATCGCGGAGTACCGCGTCGACCTCACAGGGATCGTGTGGGAGATCGACTTCGGGACGTCGCGGGCGCTTACGGTCTCCGTTCTGGAGCAGCTGGTCGGCCTCGACTCGCGTCGCGTCGACCCGGCCACCGGGATCCCCGCCTAACGCGGGTCGGCCCGCTCCGCAACCACGC
>JBASRP010000084.1:0-9545 GCA_049273905.1 Actinomycetota bacterium | reverse complement strand
ATGGTACAGCGCGCGCTCGTCCTCGGGAACGTCGACGGGGAGCCCGCCGAGCTCGCCGACGAACCACCACGCCCACTCGCGCACGTGCTCCGGCGCGGTGACTGCGAAGTAGACGTCGGTGAGATCGGTCGACGGTTCCGGGATCGTTTGCGCGGGATGGATCGCGGCGACGTTCGGGCCGCACGCGGCGAGAACGTCGGTTCCGCGGATGCCGCTCGTGTGGAGGACGACCGATCCTTCTCGCAAACCCTTCGCGACGCGCCGGGCGGTCTCGGCGAGGACGTCGTCCGGCACCGCGAGAACGACCACGTTCGCGCCGAGAGCGGCATCCTCAGGATCGGCGATCGGAACGGCCCCGAGCACGTCGAGCACCCGCTGCGCCGAGGACTGTCGCGCGACGCTCACCGCGACGATGCGATGGCCGCGCGCCGCGAGCGCTCTAGCGATGGAGCAGCCGACTCGCCCCGCGCCCACGACGGCGACATCGAGGGGTGCGTTCGGCAGCTCAGATGAAAAAGCCCCTCCTTCAGAGGGGCGCGACGGATTCTTCACGTGCCCTCCGTTCCGGTCCCTGACGGGTACCGTTCGTACTGGCTCGTTCTGTAAACGAGTGTATCAGGGCGCCGGTTGCGAGAAGGCCGCTCGCCGGCGCGATCGCCTCCGCATGACCAAGCGGGCTCCAAAGAGAGCCAGGGGTACCACTAGCAAGACGCCAAGGACGATGGGCGCGGCTCCGAACTGAGCTCGGAACCACAGAGCGTGGAAGTAACTTGCCGACCCCAACTTGCGCGTCGAACCCGCCGGGACCAATGAAAGCAGCTCGTCGGCGTTGAATGGATTTCCCGGCCCCGCGTACCAATGGCCGTCGTCACGGTGAAGAATCAGTCCCACGCGTGTGCCGAACGGAATCGGATTCGCTTGCGTCCAACAACCATTGAACTGTTCCGAGGCGAAGACATCGATGCGCCGCTCGACCTTCCCTTTCACCGACCACTCGACCAGGAAGGAATATTTCGTATCCAAAGCTGAGTTGGGAATCCTCAACTTCGCCTGTTTGTAGCGAACCCCGACGACTGCGACATCGGCGGTTTTCAATGCGTCCTCTGCGTTTGGCGGACCCCCGATCACGCACGGAGCGAATGCCGGCGCGAAAGATAGGACGGTGATGAGAACCACGCCGCCCGTGACCACGGCAACCCTCTTCACGACTAGATTCCACCGCCGGGTGGCGATGGCGTCGATGGGACTTAAGGCTGAACTCGCTACTGCAGCCGCGCCGCGACCGGCTTCACGGTGTGCGTGACCAGCAGGCGCTCTTCGAGCTCGTGGACTTTCCCAAGGCCCGGGATCGTGATGTACGGCGCGATCTCGCTGAACGGGACCAGGACGAAAGCGCGCTCGGCGAGGCGGGGGTGCGGGATCTCGAGGTCCGGGTCGGACACCGTGAGATCGCCGGACGTCAGAAAGTCCAGGTCGATCGCGCGTGGGCCCCATTTCTCCTCCGTCGCGCGGTCGCGGCCCAACGCGTGCTCGATCGTCATGCACGCCTCGAAGATCGCCCGGTGCCCGAGCTGCGAGTAGATCTCGACCACCGCGTTCAGGTAGTCGGGCTGCGCGGGTCCGCCGACCGGCTCCGTCTCGTAGATGCTCGACACCTGCACGACTTCGATGCCCGGCGTGGCGTCGAGCGCGCGCACCGCTTGGCGCAGGTGCTCTTCTCGATCTCCGAGGTTCGAACCGAGTCCGATGAACGACCGCATGTCAGCGTCGGTCGTCGAAGCCCACGTCGTCGCGTGAGCGGCTCACTTCCACGGCGACTTCCTCGACGTCCTCGGACAGCGGCGCGTGCGTCTTCGCAACGCGCACCCACACATCGAGCACCCGCGGGTTCGTCAGCAAGGACCGCGCGATCCTGTCGGCGAGCGTCTCGAGAAGCTGGTACGACTCGCCGGTCACGATCTTCGCGACGATCTGCACGGCCTCTTCGTAGTCGAGAGTCGAAGAGAGGTCGTCGAGGATCGCTGCTTGGCGGGCGTCGAGTCGCGCGGCGAGGTTGACGACGAAGGGTTGCTCGGCCGAGCGCTCCTCGTCGGTCACACCGTGACGGCCTTTGAGCTTCAGCCCGCGGATCTCGACGAGGTCGGTGCCCTGCTCCATCGTGCCCTCACCCTAGCCCGGTTCCGTCGCGGCCTGCACCGCTTCCACCATTCTCACCACTCTGGCCATCTCGCGCACGTCGTGGACCCGGACGATGCTCGCGCCATTGGAAACCGCGAGCGCGACGGTGGCCGCGGTCCCCTCCAAACGCTCCTCCACCGGCAGATCGCCCAGCGTTGACCCGATGAAGGATTTCCGCGAGGTTCCCGCCAGCACCGGGAAGCCGAGACAGCGGAACTCCCGCAGTCGCCGCAGCAGAACAAGGTTGTGTTCGCGCGTCTTCCCGAAGCCGAAGCCGGGATCGACGACGATCTGGTCGCGGCTTACGCCGGCGGCCACCGCGGCGTCGGCACGCTCGTCGAGGAACGCGGCGATCTCGCCGACGACGTCGTCGTAGCGCGGGTCCTTCTGCATCGTGCGGGGCTCACCGAGCATGTGCATGAGGACGATAGGGGCGCGGCGCCCGGCGACGAGTGGCAGCAGCGCGTCGTCGAAGCGGGCGGCCGCAACGTCGTTCACGATCTGCGCGCCGGCGTCGAGCGCGCGACGCGCCACCGAGGCCTTGCTCGTATCGACGCTTACGGGGATGTCCGTTTTCGCGGCGAGCGCCTCGATCACCGGGACGACGCGTTCGGTCTCGTCATCCGCCGATACCGGCGCCGCGCCGGGCCGCGTCGACTCGCCGCCGACGTCGAGGATGTCCGCGCCGTCCTCTGCAAGCCGTAAGCCGTGATCGATCGCGGCATCGCGATCGAGGAAGAACCCGCCGTCCGAGAACGAGTCGGGCGTCACGTTCACGATCCCCATCACGTGCACGCGCTCGCCGAGCGGCAGAGTGCGTCCGTTCGGCAGCGCGAGGTCATGCGCCGGCTCATTCCAGCGCGCGAGACACAACGACACCGCGCCGCTGAAAGCAGCGAGCGCGGGTTCCGAGCGCAGCCGGTCCAGCACGGTCGCCTGGACGTTCGGCGGGGCGCTCCACACCATCGCGCCGGCGGCCGAGACGGCACTTCCTCCCGAATCGGTCACGATCGCGGCCGCGCGGGCGGCCTCGCCGGCGGAGAGGCCCTCGACGACCAGCACGCGGCTCGGGTGCGACCGCGACAGAAGACCGATGTCCGGGCGCGAGACCTGCGGCAGCGCCGCCGCCACCTCGCGCACCGTCTGCGCGGCGAGGACGCGGGCCCTGGGCCTCATGGCCGGAGCGTACACCGGCCGCAGGAAGGCGACCCCGGCCCGGCGAATCTCCTCGGGCATGAGGGGGCGACGGAGGCTCTACACGTGCGCGCTCGCGGGCGCGCTGCTCGCCATTCCTGTGCTCGCGGCGGCCGACACCGAGACGCCGGCACTCCTCAATCGCCCGCGCTGCGGCATCGCGCCCGCGGCGAAGAGCGAAGGCCCGAAGCAAACGTTGCGCGTGGCGACGTTCAACGTCTTGCACGGACTCGAGGAGTCGCCCGCGTATCCGTCGCACTCGACCTTCGACGATCGCCTCGAGCTCGCGGTGCAGGCGGTCGCGCGCGCAGGCATCGACCTCGTCGGCATGCAAGAGGTTTCCGAGACCGAAGGACCGGTGGCTCACACCCCCGGGAACGTCGCCGAGCGCATGGCCGCGCGGCTGTCGCACGTCACGCGCGTCACGTGGCACTGGTGCTGGCATCTGTCGAACCCGCACTTCCCCGTCGAGCCAGACATCGCCGTCGGCGGCGGCGGCCCGTTGTCGGACTTCATGGCGACGATGGCGCCGGGCGGCAACTACGCGTCGTTCAAGGAAGGCGCGGCGGTGCTCAGCCGGTACCCGATCCTCGCCGCCGAAGGCCGGCGCCTGCCGCTACGCCTCCCGATCGAGTACGTCGCCTGCCCGCCGGACGAGATCCCGGACTGCAACCTCACGGCGATCTTCGACCACCGGATCGCCTTGTGGGCGCGCGTCGACACGCCGGGCGGCGCGACCGACATCATCGCGACGCACCTTTCGCACGGGATCACGCAGTTCAGTGACGCGAGCGCCTTCGTTCAAGCGGCGGCGTTGATCGAGCTCGCGCAAGAACAGACGTTGCGGCGCGGCGAGGCTGCGCGAAGGATCCTCGTATGCGACTGCAACGCGACGCCGACGGACCAGCCGCCGGTCATCGACCTGCTGACCGGCGCCGGTTGGATCGACACGTACCCCGCGACCCACAACGGTTCCGACCAATGCGCGCCCCCGGCCGAGACCGCCGGTTGCACGTCGGATCAGGACATCCTCGCGCCGGCGCCGACGACGACCTCGCGGATCGACTACGTCTTCTATCAACCGGGAACGTGCGAGGGATCTCTGCTCCGGAGCCGCCGTTACGCCGACAAGCCCGGCCGCACCGCGACGCACCGTTACCTCTTCCCGTCCGACCACCTGGCGATCTGGACGGACGTGTCGGTCGCCGGCTGCTGAGCCTCTAGCCGCGGACGACGACGCCGGTACGGAAGTACTTCGTGAACGCATAGAGCTGCGACGCCGCTATCGTTCGCGTCGAGCGGCCCGATGGGTCGTGGATGATGAACTTCGTCGGGCTGCTCACCGGGCCGCGGAAGCCGATCACCACCCACGTGTGCTCGACCGAGTACGCCGTGATCGATGCACCGTCCCACGCGCGCCAGTGCACGCGGCGGATCCCGCTCGGCCCGGCGTGCGCGCCCCACACGATCACCGGGTAGCCGTTGTTGAGATGCATCGCGAGGGTCTGGCGCGAGTACCGCGATAGCCTCACCGACGGCCGGCACCGGTCGAAAACGGTCGCCGCACGCGCGATCGGCGCGGCGTGTACGCCGTACCCGGACGTCATCATGCGCCCGTTCAGGTAACCGACGAAGACGCGGTTCGGGTTCCCCCATCGGCCGTTGCGCGGGCGCCGCTTGTCGATCCCGACCACGCGCACGACTTGCGCGTCGCCCGTGATGTGTCCCGGGTCGTGGTAGTTGTGGGCCATCCGGAGCGCAGCGAGCTCGCAACTCAACCGGTACTGCTGGTGGTAGTAGCGCACACTCAGCCGTACTCCGCCGTCGTAGTACCGGAACCACCGCGGCGTCAGGTAGTGAAGGAGGACCGGGAACCGGCCGTGGAGCCGTGTCGACGTGCCGGGGACGAGGACACTCACGCGCCAGCGGCCGTTCGCGGCGGCGGGGAGCGTCAGGGACGCCCTCCCGCCGGTCAGCTCATGCTCGTCGGTCTCGACCTCGGTCCAGTTCCCCGACACGAGCTGTTCGCGGACGAACGTGACCGTCTCGTCGAGCGATGCGGCCGCGGTGATCGTGATCTTTCGGCCGACGATCACCTCGTGGTAGCCGTAACACCCCTCGCGGATGCGGTGGCCGGACACGCCGACGCTCATCGCGGGCGGCTCCTTGACGCTTGCGTCGAAGTCGAAGCTCGCCTCGCGCCCGGGCCCCGACGCCGGCGGCGTCGCCCACAGCACGACGAGGTACGTGCGGCCGGCGGACAGCCAGGTTTCGACGGAGCAGTCCGACGAGGACGCGCAATCGTCGTTCTCTGCGACCAGCCGCGCCGTTCGGTCGGCGGCGTTGAAGGGATCGCTCTCCGACGACGCCGCGTAGACGCTCACGCGACATAGCGACGCGCCGTTCCCGATGTCGTCGCCGGCGTCGAGGCTCAGGTAGCTGCGCACCGCGGTCGTGACCCGGTAGAGGGACGCGTGCGGGTAGCCGGACGGGAACGCCGTGGTCGCGCACGGCCCCGTTCCGTCGTGATCGTTCGTCGAGCCGTGAACGTTGCTCACGGTGCCGAGCGCGGCGCCGCCGGGCAGCAGATGCGGAACGTCAGAAAGGGAGAACGCGGCGAAGGCTTCGATCGGAGTGGCGAGGAGAAAGACGCCGGCGAGTAGCCACGGAACGACGCGCTTCCACGCGGATCGACTCACGCTCGGCTCCCCCTGGTCTCGGCGACAGACACAAGCCGGGCAGGCTCTTCCCATGAAGCAGAGCGGTCAAACGCAGACCGCGCCCGAAAGAGTCTTCTGTGTGAACCTCGGCAGGGCAAGCACCCCGCCACACGGGACCGAGGTCTAGCGCGCGAGGCCCAGGACCTCGGCGCGGGCGGCCGCGTCGTCGGCGAACGTGCCGCGGAACTCGGTCGTCACCACGGTGGAGCCCGGTTTGCGAACACCGCGGAGAGTCATGCACATGTGTTCCGCTTCGACCACAACCGCAACGGCGGACGGTGCGAGCGCGGCCTCGAGCGCGTCGGCAACCTGGCGGACCAGACGCTCCTGAACCTGCGGCCGCCGGGCGAGGACCTCGACGACCCGCGCGAGCTTCGACAGACCGGTGATGACACCGTCCGGGCCGGGCACGTACCCCACAGCCGCCGAGCCGGTGAACGGCAGCAGGTGATGCTCGCAGATCGACGAGAAACGGATGTCGCGTACGAGGATCAGCCCGTTGCCGCGCTCGTCGGGCAGCGCTTCGAGGACCGACGCGGGGTCGATCGCGATCCCGGCGAACAGATCGGCGTAGGCCTCCGCGACCCGGCGCGGCGTCTCGACGAGCCCCTCGCGCGTCGGGTCGTCGCCGATCGCCGCCAGGATCTCGGCCACGGCCGCCGCAACGCGCGCGCGATCGACGGTGGACGTCGCGCGATCCGGCTCTTCGGCGAGAGCCTCGGACGCGGAAACGACGACGCGCGGATTGAAGGTCATGGCGGGGACAGTCTACGCGGGCGGTGGCTACTTGCCGTTGCGTTTGACGCTGCGCCGCGCAGGCGCGGGCAGGCCGCCGCGGGCCTTGCCGTTCGGGCTACGCGCCGGGCGCTTCTTCACCGGCGAGAGCAGCTCCATCAGATCCTTCTTCTCGACGGTCTCGCGTTCGATCAACGCGTCGACGATCGCGTCGAGCGTCGGCCGGTACTGCGTCAGGATCTCCATAGCCTCGGAGTGAGCCTCGTCGATCAGCCGGCGGATCTCTTTGTCGATCTCGAACGCGATGTGGTCTGAGTAGTCGGGGTGCGACGCGAAGTCGCGGCCCAGGAAGACTTGTTCCTGCTTCTGCCCGAGCGTCAGCGGCCCAAGCGACTCGCTCATGCCGTACTCCGTGACCATCTGGCGCGCCATCTTCGTCGCGCGGTCGATGTCGTCCTGCGCGCCGGTCGTTGGGTCATCGAAGACCAGCTCCTCCGCGACGCGGCCGCCGAGGAACATGGCAAGGTCGTCGACCATCTCGCTCCGCGTGACGAGGAACTTGTCCTCCGTCGGGAGGGATAGCGTGTATCCCAAGGCGCGGCCGCGCGGGATGATCGAGATCTTGTGGACCGGGTCGGCGTTCGGCAGCGCGTGACCGACGAGCGCGTGCCCGGCCTCGTGGTAGGCGATGACCTTCTTCTCTTTATCTGAGATGACACGCGACTTGCGCTCCGGCCCGGCGACCACACGGTCGATCGACTCCTCGAGCTCGTGCATCCCGATCTCTTTCTTGCCGAAGCGCGCGGTCAGCAGCGCGGCTTCGTTCATCACGTTCGCGAGGTCGGCGCCGGTGAACCCGGGCGTCCGGCGGGCGAGCACCTCGAGGTCGGCGTCGGTCCCGAGCGGCTTGCCGCGCCCGTGCACCTCGAGGATCGCCTTGCGGCCTTTGAGATCCGGGCGGTCGACGACGATCTGACGGTCGAAGCGGCCGGGACGCAGCAGCGCCGGGTCGAGGATGTCCGGCCGGTTCGTCGCGGCGATCATGATGACGCCGGTCTTCACGTCGAAGCCGTCCATCTCGACGAGCAGCTGGTTCAGCGTCTGCTCGCGTTCGTCGTGGCCACCCCCCAGACCGGCCCCGCGCTGGCGGCCGACGGCGTCGATCTCATCCACGAAAACGATGGCCGGCGCGCTGGTCTTAGCCTGCTCGAAGAGGTCGCGAACGCGGGCGGCGCCGACACCGACGAACATCTCGACGAAGTCCGAGCCGGAGATCGAGAAGAACGGGACGCCGGCCTCGCCGGCCACGGCGCGCGCCAGCAGGGTCTTGCCCGAACCCGGCGGGCCGTACAGCAGCACGCCCTTCGGGATCTTCGCGCCGACCGACTGGAACTTGGCCGGGTTCTCGAGGAACTCCTTGACCTCGGTTAACTCTTCCACGGCCTCATCGACGCCGGCGACGTCCTTGAACGTCACCTTCGGCATGTCCTTCGTTACTAACCGTGCTTTCGCTTTCCCGAAACTCATGACGCGGTTGCCGCCGCCTTGCATCTGGTTCATGAAGAAGAAGAACAGCAGGATGATCAGAACGAACGGCAGCAGCTGGAAGATGATCGACAGAACCGGCGACGTTTTCTGGATGTCGACCTTGACGCGGATGTCGTCGCGTTCCTGGAGCAGGTTCGTGATGTCGTCGTCGTAGTTGTTGGTGTAGTTCACGCGGTACTTCGTCTTGGCCGCGTCGCGCAGCTCGCCCTCGACACGCTGATCGCGGTCGTAGATCGTCGCCGTGGCCACCTGTCCGTCGTGGACGGCCTTCTCGAACTGGTCGAGCGACAGGTCCTTGACGTTGCGCGTGCTGGACACGAACGAGAGGAACGCCCACAGCAACAGCAGGACCAGCACGAGGTAGATGGCAGGCCCACGGAACAGGCGAGTCATCGGTGATTGAGGGGGGGTGCGCTTACCGGTACCCAGCGGTGGCACTTCGCGTCCGATCCTTGTCCGTGAAAGGGAACTCTAACCTAGTTCGGAGGGGAAGGGCTCTGGCCTGAGCCCCAACGGCCAGGGTAACACCGGGTGGAGAACCGTCTCAATGGTTTCCCCCTCTGAGCAGCGGGAACGTCGCGATGCGCTCGAAGATTCCCCTCGAAAAGGTACGGCGTCGAGGTGAGGCGCGGCTGAGGGTTCAGCCGGCGCGGCCGAGGACGGTGACGCGCAGCCCCTGCCCCTCGCGGAGGCCGAGCGACTCGACGACGTCCATCGGCAACAGCAGACCGGGCGTCTTGAGCGACCCGTGCACCTTGCCGGTGAACTCCGTGCCGCGGACCGATGCCTTCAGCGTGTCGCCGGGTCGCAAGCCGAGCTCCTCGACGACCTCGGTCGCGATCGGCACCCGCGCGAACGGGCTCTTGTTGTGCATGGTCATCTCGAGCGTCGCGCGGAACATCCTGGCCACGGGCGGTGCCCCCTAGAGCTAGTCCTCGTACAGGTGGGGCTTGAGTGTACCGACATAGGGCAGGTTCCGGTACCGCTCGCCGTAGTCCAGGCCGTACCCGACGACGAACACCGGGGGCAGTGCGAACCCCTCGTACCGCACGTCCAGCTCGACCTTCTGGACCTCGGGCTTGGAGAGAAGGGCGCACACCTCGAGGGATCGCGGCCCGCGTGCCTTCAGGTTCTTGATCAGGTAGCTGAGCGTCAGACCCGAGTCGATGA
>JBASRP010000075.1:0-20060 GCA_049273905.1 Actinomycetota bacterium | reverse complement strand
GCGTAGGAAATGTGTGCGGCCCCGGCGGAGGCCGGGGCCTCACGATTTCTTGGCTTTCGAATCTATGCCGCGACAGGGACGTCGAGACTCGCGACAGTGCGTTCCCGGCCGTTCGAGGTGAAGTAATAGACGCTCGCCGTGCAGTCCGCCGCACCGCCGGACCACCAGGCGGACGACAACAGGAAGTTCTGCGACCAGGAATAGTCGGGGAAGATCCCGGCTGTCTTGCTGTAGACCATGTCGTCGCCCTGGAAGCAAACCAGCGCGACGAACGGATATGACGTGGCGTTCGTGTCGACCGTGAAGGTGATCGTGTCCCCGTAGTTGTTGACCGTGTCGGTCGGGTCCACGTTCACGACCTCGAGTGTCGTCGCGGATACCCCGCTCTGACGACCCTTGGCGAGCCCAACGAACGCGGCCGGACCCACAACCAAAAGGGTCGCGATCACGAACACGCCGATGGCGCGTTTCGTTCTGAGCATCGTGCCTTCCTCCTCCCCAGGCGCCGCCCCCGCGGTGCCTCGTGCAGACAACTGTCCGTGCCTACTTCACGCGCGCGGAGAAACGACAGAGCAGAGCAGTGAGATCGGACGTCGCCACGGACGGCGTGCGAAGATCGCGGCGGTTGATGATGGCTCCTCCCCACAGGTGCACTTGACCGCGCAGTGTTTCCGTCACTGTGAGTAATCGGCCTCGCGCAAGATTCGCTTGAGCGGAGTTGGCGCGGTGTGCGAGGGATGTCCGAGATAAGACGGCGTTGTCCTCACGCACCTTCATAGGTCACGGTCAGCCTGAACCAGACGTTCCCTCTCGCCGCACCGCCGACGACGAACGAGTACGCGCCGCTCGGCACGATCGCGTGCAGCGCGACCGGACTTGCCGCCGTTCGCGTGGCGATCGTCGATCCGTCCGCTCGAAGGAACGTGAGCGTCAACGCAGAGGCCTTGCTGAACGTCAATGTCGCGTCCACGTCTCCGGATCCGACGTCGAGCGCGTACGAACGGGATCCGTTCTTTTTGCTCAAGGTTCCCGTGAACGTCGCCGTCGACGTCGTCGGTAGGGTCGGCGAGGGTGATGGCGACGGAGTCGTCGATGTCGTCGGGGATGGTGACGGAGAGGGCGACGTCCGCGTCGGAGACGGCGACGGTGTCGGCGTCGGTGTCGGCGGGGACCAGTCGGAGGGCTCGACGGACTCCAAGAACTCGCTGGCCGCCGTATTCCAATGGGTCGCGAGGTACGAGCCGGCCGCGGGACTGGTCGAGAAGTAATCCTCGTGGTTGCAGTCGAACAGACGGCCGTGGTCTGTGGACGGGCAAGGATACGTGAGTGTCACTCCGGCCCCGTCCGAGTAGCACATGCGGTCGTAGCCGTCGGTGCAATGGCCGCCGCCGCTCGAGTGCGGAGCCGTGTACTGCACGCCGCCCAGCGTGTGCATCAGCTCGTGCGCTTCGATCGGCCAGCTGCTTCCCCAGCAGCCGGTGTCGGTGCGCGCGTACCCGGTCCGTGTGTTGTTGCGGTTGGTGAGGTCGTGGACGTCGTCGATGTACAGGTTCCCGATCCCGCAATAGACGTCCGCGTCGGCCCAGATGAGATATTTGCGGTCGGACCGCTGAAGACCGACGGACCCGAGCTCGGTCATCGTGGCTGTGAAGGTGTCGTCGCCGGTGGTCGTGAGCTGGACGCGTTCGATGTCGAGGTTGCAGGTGGCGTCCGTGACCCAACGAACGTGCCGTGTTCCCCCGGTCTCGGCAGCGCTGGCCTTGAACGCGTCGTCGACGTTCGCCGTCCATTGCGTGATCAGGGACGCCAGCTCGTCGAAGCGGTCGGGAACGTCGGCTGCGTGGGCGTACACCACCTGAACGCGCTTCCCGCTCGACCCGTCCCCGTAGCACGGGATGAGCGAGGTCGCGCCGGCCGTACCCTGCTGGGTTGCCGCGTCCGCGAGCTCCGCTGTGCTGCGCCGGCGCGTCACCACCCCGCCCGGCGGGGAACGATCGGGTCCGTGGGTGCACATCGCCGGGTGGTCGGCGGCCGCCCACGCACCGCGGCACGCGCCGGCGCCGCGGATGAGCCCGCCGTAGACCAATCCGCGGGCTCGGTCGAAGGATGGTGTGCTGTCGCGGTGCGATGGAGCGGGTGTCGTGACAACGCGCTCTTCATTCCGCGACGTGGTGCCCGTCGGTGACATCGTGCTGGTCGATATCCCGAGGGCCGCAAGGATGAGGATGACGAGCAGGATGGGCGGGTTGCCGCGCCGAGAGATCCCCGAACGTTTCATGAGCGCCCTCCCCCAGAAAGGCCACAAGCGCGTTCGCTCAGCGGTGCTTCGGCAGGTGTCCGAAAATCCTTGAACGGTCGCCCGGTCTCCGTCCTTTGTCTGAAATGGCGCGCGCATGACGTCGCACTAAACTGCGGGGCGTGCCGCGCATCTACACACGAACCGGTGACGATGGGACGACGGGCCTGCTTTACGGCGGTCGTGTCCCAAAAGATGACGTTCGCACGCACGCGTACGGTGCGTCGGACGAAGCCGTTGCCGCGCTCGGCGTCGCGCGCGCCGACGTCACCGATGTCGCACTCGCGGATCTGTTGCTACGGCTTCAGCGCGAGCTGTTCGTGCTCGGCGCGGAGCTGGCGACGGGCGAAGACGCATGGCCGAAGCTCGTCGACGGTGAGACCAGAGTGACGGCGGCGATGGTCACCGCGCTCGAGGAGCTGATCGACGACTACACGGCGCGCACCACCATGCCGCGCGAGTTCGTCATCCCCGGCGAGACGCGCGCCAGCGCCGCGATCGACCTCGCGCGTGCGATCGTGCGCCGTTGCGAGCGGCACGTGGCCGGCCTTCAGCGCGAGAGTCTCCTGCCGGACGGCGAGCCGCTCCGTTACCTCAATCGGCTGGCGGATCTGCTCTTCGTGCTGGCGCGCTACGAGGAGGCGGGCTTCACGCCGCTGCACCCCTAAAGCTAGGCCTGAAGCGTCGCGCGGACGAAGTAGTCGTCGGGGGGTTTCCGCGGAGGCTCGCGCCGCGCCAGGGCTTTCTCGGTCGCTTCGGCCAGCCGGTCGCTCTTGGCGCGCTCGACCGCGTCGGCGTCCTCGGCGAACTCGGGCATGACCTCGGACGCGAACAGTTCCAGAGATTCGCAGATGTGCTCGTGGCTGTTCCGCCCGGCTTGGCTCACGAAGATCACTTGATCGACACCGGCGTCGGCGTAGCCGCGGACGAACTCGCGGATCTGGTCGGGCGTTCCGATCGCGCCCCGGGCCGAGCCGAGCGCTTGCTGGAAGAGCTGCGCCGCCAGGTTCACGTCGGTCTGGGCCGCGACGTCGCGGTCGAACCCGAACAAGGAGCGGTTCTTCTCGAATTCCGCATACACGTCCGTGCGCCCCGGCTTGTGGTCACCGAACACGTAGTAGTGCCCGAGCGAGTAGCCGAAGAAGTGCCCGCCGTCGAGGCCCCGTTCGATCGCCGTCTCTTCGTTGCGGTGGCACATGAACGGCGAGACGACGGCGACATTTGGGTTCACCGCGAAGCCGGCCGGCACGCACTCCTCGGACGCTATCGTCGCGTAGTAGTCGTCCACCCAGGCTTTCGCCTCGGACGGCTCGATGAACGAGAACGACAACGCCCCGATGCCTTTCGATGCGGCGAGGTGGATGGTCTCTCGGCGCGAGCACGCGACCCACAAGGGCGGGTGCGGCTTCTGCAGCGGCTTCGGCACGACGTTGCGCGGCGGCATCTTCACCCACGCGCCGTCGTAGCCGGCGAACGGTTGCTCGACGAACATCCGCGTGATGGCGTCGATCGCTTCGTGCCACTGCGCGCGCTTCTCCTCGCGCTTGATGCCGAAGCCGGCCAGCTCGACTTCGGACGACGCTTCGCCCGTCCCGAACTCGACGCGGCCGTCCGAGACCAAGTCCAGCGTGGCGATCCGCTCGGCGATCCGGGCCGGCGCGTTGAAGTTGACCGGCAGCTGCACGATGCCGTGCCCCAGGCGGATCCGCTTCGTGCGTTGGGATACGGCCCCGAGGAAGACCTCGGGCGCGGACGAGTGGGAGTACTCCTCGAGGAAGTGGTGCTCGACCTCCCAGGCGTAATCGATCCCGAGGCCATCGGCCAGTTCGATCTGCTCGAGCGCGTCCTTCAGCAGCCGGTGCTCGTCGTCCTCGGACCACGGCCGCGGGAGCTGGTGCTCGTAGAAGATCCCGAATCTCACGCGGCAAGGCTAATCTTCCGCGCATGCCGACCGCCAAAGACGCCGGACCCCAGAGTTCGATCTGGTGGCGCGACGGCGTCCTCTATCACGTGTACCTGCGATCGTTCGCCGATGCGGACGGCGACGGTGTCGGCGACATCCCCGGCCTCATCGGCAAACTGGAGCACCTCGCGTGGCTCGGCGTCGACGGCGTTTGGGTCTCGCCGGTCATGCCGTCGCCGAACGACGATTGGGGCTACGACATCGCCGACTACACGGCGGTGGACCCGCAGTACGGAACGCAAGAGGACGTCGACCGGCTGATCGCCGAGGCGGACGCGCGCGGGATGCGTGTTCTCTTCGATCTGGTGCCGAACCACTCGAGCACCGCCCACCCATGGTTCGCCGAATCCCGATCGTCCCTCAGCTCACCCAAACGCGACTGGTACGTCTGGGCCGATCCGAAACCGGACGGGTCGCCGCCGAACAACTGGGTCGGCAACTTCTTCGGGCCTTCGTGGACGCTCGACGAGGCGACGGGTCAGTACTACCTGAGCTCGTTCCTGCCGACGCAGGCGGACCTCAACTGGTGGAACCCCGCCGTGCGCCAGGCGTTCGACGACGTCCTGCGCTACTGGTTCGACCGCGGCGTCGCCGGCTTCCGCATCGATGTGGTGCACAAGCTGATCAAAGACCCCGGCCTGCCCGACAACCCGCCCGCGGGCAAGGCGGACTCCGTCATCGAGCAAGCCTGGGGACAGCGGGAGCTCTACAACGCGAACCAGCCTGAGACCCACGACATCATCCGTCGCTGGCGGGGCGTCGCGCACTCATACGACGAGCCGCCCATCCTCGTCGGCGAGACGTACGTGCTCGACATCCCGCTCATGGCGTCGTACTACGGCGCCGGCGACGAGCTCGATCTCGCGTTCAACATCCCGTTCCTTTGGGCGTCGCTCGACGCCGGTGGGATGCGGTCTGTGATCGAGGCGACGGAGGACGCTCTCCCGGCCGGCGCGTGGCCGGTGTGGAACGGCGGGAGCCACGACATCTCGCGGATGGCCACACGGTGGGCGGGGAACGACGAGCGCAAGATCCGGTGCGCGCTGATGCTCCTAGTGCTGCTCCGCGGGACGCCGTTGCTTTACTACGGCGACGAGATCGGGATGCCCGACGGCGACGTGCCACTGGACCGTGCGCTCGACCCGCTCGGCCGGCGGATCCCCGGCGTCGTGACGGCCGGACGCGATCCGGCGCGGACGCCGATGCAATGGGAGGGAGGAGACGGCGCCGGTTTCACGCGAGCCGGCGTGGAGCCGTGGCTCCCTCTCGGAGACGCCGCCGCGTGCAACGTCGCGGATCAGATGGCCGACGAGGGCTCGGTATTGAACCTCGCGCGCGACCTCATCGCGCTGCGCCGTGAGGCCTCGCCGTCGGCCGCGCGAACGGAGTGGATCGAGGCGCCGCCCGGCGTTCTCGCCTGGCAGCGCGGCCACACGCGGATTGCGATCAACCTCTCGGATGAAGGGTCCGTGATCGAAGGCGCCGCCGGACGCGTGCGGATCGGGACGCGCCGCGAGCGCGACGGCGAGATCGTGGCCGGATCGCTCCGGCTCGCGGCGTGGGAGGGCGTCGTCATCTAGGAGTAGCTGTGCTCGTCGTCCGGGTACGTGCCGGCGGCGACCTCACGCGCGAAGGCTTTGGCCGCGTCGGTGATCTGCGACCGCACGTCCGCGTAGCGCTTCACGAACTTGGGCGCCGGGCCCGGCGTGAGCCCGACGAGGTCGTTGACCACGAGCACCTGCGCGTCGCAGTCGGGACCCGCACCGATCCCGATCGTCGGGATCGACAGCGACGCGGTCACCGTCGCGGCGAGCGACGCGGGCACGCACTCCAGCACGAGCGCGAACGCGCCCGCCTCTTCCAGTTCTTTCGCCCAGATGCGGATGCGCTCGGCCTGTTCCTCGCTGCGGCCCTGAACCTTGTAGCCGCCGAAGAGGTGAACCGACTGCGGCGTGAGCCCGAGGTGCCCCATCACGGGGATGCCCCGCTCCGACATCGCGGCCGCGAGGTCGATCCGCGGCCCCTCGATCTTGACGGAGTGCGCGCCGCCCTCCTTCAAGAATCGCCCGGCGTTGCGCAGGCCGTCCTCGTCCGACGCCTGGTAGCTCATGAACGGCATGTCGCCGACGATCAGCGCGTTGCGCGCGCCGCGTGTCACGGCGCGGGTGTGGTGGAGCATCTCGTCCATCGTGACCGGGATCGTCGAGTCGTAGCCGAGGACTACTTGCGACAGCGAGTCGCCGACGAGCAAGACGGGGATGCCGGCCTCGTCGAGGATTTGGGCCGTCGGGAAGTCGTACGCGGTCAGCATCGAGAACCGCTCGCCGCGCGCTTTCATGGCACGAAGGTCGTGGATCGAAACGGGCATCGGAGCCTCCTCCCTAGAGGCCCTCGCGGTGAGCGCCCGTCGCTCGCCGGTCACGGGGTCCCCTGGCGCCCCCTATCGTGCCAGAGATTCAGCCCGCTTTCACCTGTCGAATCCCGGATGTTCCGATACCCGGCTGCTCGGCGTCCAGATACACCTGCCCCGGAAGGTGGACGCGGAACGACGCCCCGCCGTCGGGGCGCTCTTCGACCCAGGCCCGGCCGTCGTGCAGCGCGGCGAAGCGCGCCACCAGCGACAGTCCGATCCCGACGCCGGGGGAGTGCGCCGACGTGTTCGGGCCCTGCTGGAAAGGTTCGAAGATCGCGCTCCGATGTTCTGATGAGACGCCGGGGCCTTCGTCGTCGACGATGATCGTCGCGCCGTCGGCCTCGGCCCGAAGGCGAGCCCAGACGCGGCACCCCGGCGGCGTGTGTCGCGCGGCGTTGACGAGAAGGTTCTCGACGATGCGCTCGACGCGTGGGCCGTCGACATCGATCACAAGCGACGGCGCGTCGACCGTAAGGATGTGCGTC
This sequence comes from Actinomycetota bacterium, assembly GCA_049273905.1. Classification (GTDB taxonomy): domain Bacteria; phylum Actinomycetota; class AC-67; order AC-67; family AC-67; genus JBASRP01. The sequence goes on along the minus strand of JBASRP010000075.1, from coordinate 12,903 downwards.
TCGGCGATCGCCGCCTGTTCGGCCACGCGCAAGATGAGAGCGCCGAGATCCGTGGCGCGCCGGCGCGGCTCCAGGATGCCGCGGTCCAGCCGGTCGAGATCGAGCAAGTCGAAGAGCAACCGGTCCAGCTTCAGCGCGTTATTCGCGATCTTCCGCAGGAAGACGACCCTCTCTGCTGCCGTCGCTCCGTCGTTGTGCAACAGCGTTTCGGCGAAGCCCAGGATGACCGTCAGCGGCGTGCGCAGCTCGTGCGAGACGGCGGTGAGGATCGCGCTCTTCATCTCATCCAGCTTGCGCAGCCTCTCGAGCGCTTCTCGTTCGCGCTCGTACGCGGAGCGCAGCGCGGCCTCGGCCTGGCGCTGTTCGGTCACGTCTTGCCCCGTGCCGATCATGCGCACCGGCGCGCCGGTGGCGTCGCTGATGACCTCACCCCGGCCTTGGAGCGTGCGGACCGCTCCGTCGGGACGGATCACGCGATGGTCGAAGAGGAACGCGCGGCGATCCGCGAGCGCCTGCTCGACGACGCTGCGCGCGAAGGCGCGGTCGTCCGGATGCACGAGATCGAGGAACCCCTCGAAGCTTGCGGTGAACTTCGTCGGGTCGACGCCGTAGATCCGGTAGAGCTCATCGGACCACGTCACGACGTTGTTCGCGATGTCCCACTCCCAGCTTCCGATCGCGGCGATCGCCTGAGCCTCACGGAGCTGCGCCGCCACGGTTCGATAGCGCCCTTCGGATTCCTTGAGTGCTTCGACGGCCAGGGTGCGCGGCGTGATGTCACGGAAGACGGCGATGAATTGGTACGCGTCGGCTTCGTAGGGCTTCACGGCAACCTCGACGTTGAGGACCCCGCCGTCCCGCCGGCGCAGGCGCAGGTCGTATCGCTGCGGGAGCGGCAATCCGGCACGGCGGCGGCGCGAGTTCTCGACGACCATCGCGCGATCGTCCTCGACAACGAGCTCGAGGAGGTTCGGCATCGCGAGCAGTTCGCTCTCCGTGTAGCCGACCATCTGGCAGTACGCCTCGTTGACGTACACGAGCCTGTTTATCGATCCGATCACGACACCCTCGCCCACGTCGCTCATCGCATGGAGGACGCGTTCGTGTCTCTGGGTCTGGTCTCGCAAGGCGGACAGCACGCGGAGACGATCGAACGCGACGCCCGTCGCCGCGGCCCATTGCTCGAGGCGCGCCACCTCGTCCGACCCGAAAACCGGAGCGAAACGGCCGCCGACCACGCCCAGGCCGCCGGTGCCGTCCGCCGTGCGAAGGGGGACGAGGAGAACGGGTGTGCCGCGGACGTGCGTCAGCGCCCAGGTATCCCCGCGGCGCGCGACGGCGTCGGCGACCGCGATGGGATCCACGCCGACCGCCTGCACGATCGAGCCGGCAGGATCGACGATGAAACCGCCGTCGGCGCCAACCAGGCGGATGGCCCAGTCGACGACGTGCGGTCCCAGCGTCGCGGCGTCTCGCGTCTCGACCAGAAGCCGCTGGAGTGAGTGCCGTAACCGCTCCTCCTCGGCCGCGCGCCACAAGCGTCGTAAGAACGTCGGCGGGGCGAACGCGACCCACAGAAGGGGCAAAAGCAGAACCGACCCCAAGGCGATACCGAACGACGATCCGGTCACGCTTCCGCGCGGCGCCGTCGAGGCGTAGCCGAGCAGGATGCCGACGAGAACGGCGTACCCGAGACTGAGCGTCTTGAGACGCGAACGCTGGACGGCGGGTCGGTTCCGGGAGGTTCGGTACAAGCTGACGATCGGCTCGCCCGCGCACGCGGCCCACACCGATATGAGGACCCATAACGCGGCGGTCTCGGCGATGTCGTAGCGGGGTTCTCGGCCGAGCGGAGGGGTCGCCATCATGTACAAGACGGCGGCGACGAGCATCGCTCCGAGCACGGCATACCGCGTCCGGCGGGCGACGGGAACGAGGGTGTGGCGTATGAGCAGCAGTCCGTATCCGGACGCGAGCAGCGCCACGACACCGGCGACGACGAGCGTGCGACTGCGGTACCCGATGAGGTCGTTCGCGACCCAGACCAGCGCGAGCGCTCCGAGGCTGCCGAACGCCAGAGCGACCGCTCGATGCTGACGATCGGGATGGCGGCGCCAATGGACGACCGAGACGCACCCGAGCGCTATGAACCCGGCTATCGCGGCGTCGTGAAGGACGTGACCGGCAAGGTCCATCGGCAAAACCTAGGACCCGATCTCGGCGAGATTCCATAGACCGACGGAGGGATTCGGGTTGACTCGCCTTGTCTAGTCCGGGGAAAAATCCGGCCCCGGAGGCGGCCGCATGTTGGGCGAGTCGCCCCCGAGGCCCGGGGGGAAGATCGGTCTGCTACGCGGAGGCGCCGGCGGTGACGTCCGACTTGTAGCGGCGCCACTGCTCGACTTCGTACTCCGCGCGCGACTTGAAGCTCATGAACTTGGTCGGCGCCTCGCAGGACGGGCAGATCTCCGCGCCGTTCTCATAGAGAGACTGGCAGCGGCCGCAGGTGTCCATGTTGCTGAGATCCGGGTTCGTCCTGGCCATCCTCTTTCTCCCTTTCTCAGATCGTGTACGAACGGTGACTCTTTGTGGTCATCGGAAAGTATCCGGGAAAGGTTGAGGCCGGAAGGTACGAACACATCAAATGCCCCAGGACCTATGTCCCCTGGGACCTCTTTCGAGGCGTCTAGTCGGCCAGAGCCTTCGCGATGTCGCGCATCGACAGGATGCCGACGACGGTCTCGCCCTCGACGATGGGGAGGTGGCGGAAGCCGCCCTCGACCATCGCCCGGAGCGCCTCGCGGACGGGCGTGTCTCCCGGGGACGTTGTTGGGTTCTTGGTCATCCACTCGATCACCGGACGAGCCGGCGCGTCGTGCGCGGTCGACATGGCGCGCACGATGTCTCGCTCGGTCAGGATCCCCGCCAGGCGCTCGCCGTCCATGACGAGGGCCGATCCCACGCGCTGCTCGCCCATCATCGTCGTCGCCTCGGCGAGGGTCGTCTCCGGGTCGACGAAGCAGCTCGGCTTGGACATCAGATCCGCAACGTTCATCGCGACCTCCTCGGACGCGGATGTGCGCGCGAGCGCGGTCCACCGGGCGCCCCGCGCGCCGGCGCGGGGAGCATCCACTCGTGGAACCAGTTGGTGATCGGAAGGCGGCGGTCTTTGCCGAAAGCGCGCGACGTGATCTTCACGCCCGGCGGCGCCTGACGCCGTTTGTACTCCGCCCGGTCGACCAGCGCCACGACGCGCTTCACCACGTCCGCCGGGAATCCCATCTTCACGATCTGCACCAGGGGCCGGTCCTCCTCGACGTACGCGTGGAGGATCGGGTCCAGAACCTCGTACGGCGGGAGCGAGTCGGTGTCGAGCTGACCGGGCCGCAGCTCGGCGGTCGGCGCTTTGGTGAAAACGCGTTCGGGGATCGCCGTGGGTCCGCTCGCGTTGCGCCAGCCGGCGAGCTCGTACACGAGCGTCTTCGGGACGTCCTTCAGCACCGCGAAGCCGCCGGCCATGTCCCCGTACAGCGTCGAGTAGCCGGTCGCCATCTCGCTCTTGTTGCCGGTCGCGAGAACGAGGTGCCCGAACTTGTTCGACAGCGCCATCAGGATCGTCCCGCGGATCCGCGACTGGAGGTTCTCCTCCGTCGTGTCCTGCTCGCGTCCTGAGAAGGGCTCGGCCAGTGTCGAGAGGTAGGTGTTGAAGACGTCGCCGATCGGGACGACGGTGAAGTCGATGCCGAGGTTGGAGGCGAGCTCCTTCGCGTCCTCGAGCGACTCCGGCGACGAGTAGCGCGACGGCATCGCGACCCCGAGGACGTTCTCCGGACCGACGGCGTCGGCGGCGACCGCCGCGGTCAGCGCCGAGTCGATCCCGCCGGAGAGGCCGAGCACGCAGGACGTGAACCCGTTCTTGCGGACGTAATCCCGCGTCCCGAGGAGCAGCGCGCTGTAGACCTCTTCGATCGGATCCATCCCGCGCCGGACGCGCATCGGGATCTCGGGCCTCGGCTCCGCGCGCTTGCCCGTCGCGGACAACTCGACCACCTCGGCGCTGCGTGGGATCCGCCTCTTGCGGTCCGGAAGCTCGAGATCGACAAGGATCAGGTCCTCGGCGAACTGCGTGCCCCGCGCGATCAACTTCCCCTGAGGGTCGTACACGAGTGAATCGCCGTCGAAGACGAGCTCGTCCTGGCCGCCGACCGTCTGGAGGTAGGTGAAGAAGACCTCGTTCTCTCGCGCGCGCTGCCGGAAGAGCACCTGGCGCTCGAAGCCCTTATTGAGGTGGTACGGCGAGGCGTTGATGTTGATCACGACTTCGGCGCCGCGGCGCGCGAGCTCATGGACGGGACCGTCGCCGGTCCACGCGTCCTCGCACACACTGACGCCGACCTGTACCCCCTCGATCACGAAGACGGGATAGCGATCGCCGGGCGTGAAGGTGCGGACCTCGTCGAACACGCCGTAATTCGGCAGGTGCACCTTGTGGTAGATGCCGCGGATCCCCTTCCGCCACAACACGGCGGCGGCGTTGTGGATCCCGTTATCCGTCCGGTCGACGAAGCCGACGATCACGGCCGTTCCCCCGGTCGAGGCCGCGAGCGCCTTCAGCTGCTTCCGGTTCTCGGCGACGAAAGCCGGCTTGAGGACGAGGTCCTCGGGCGGGTAGCCGGTGATCGCAAGCTCGGGGAAGACGGCGATGTCGGCGGCGGCGCGCTCGGCTTTGTGGAGCCAGCGGCGCATCAGCTGCACGTTGCCCGCGAGATCGCCCACGGTGGGGTCCACCTGGGCCAGCGCGAGCCGGAGCGTGCGCATCAGCCTGAGGCTAGCGCGCGCAACGCAGGAGGTGCCATAGGTGGCGCAGAATGCACCGGAACATCCGGGTGGGGGAGGATGGCGAGATGAAGCTCTCGGACAAGATGACCCCGCATCAGTCGGTCACATACTTCTTCGAGCACGCTGCGGACCGGCTCGCGCTCGACGACGAGATGCGAGAGGTCTTGCGCGGCTCGTACCGGGAGGTCCAGGTTCAGGTCCCGGTGCGGACCGACGACGGCAAGCTCCTCGTCTTCAACGGGTACCGGGTTCAGCACAACGGCGCGCGCGGTCCCTACAAGGGAGGCGTGCGGTTCCACCCCGAGGCCGACCTCGACGAGGTGCGCGCGCTCGCCGCGCTGATGACGTGGAAGACGGCTATCACCGATCTGCCGTTCGGCGGCGCCAAGGGCGGCGTCCAGTGTGAGCCGTACATGATGAGCGAGGACGAGCTGCAGCGGCTGACGCGTCGCTACACGCAGATGATCGGATACGTCCTCGGCGTGAACCGCGACATCCCCGCGCCCGACATGAACACGAACGCCCAGACGATGGCGTGGATGATGGACGCGTATGGCCAGCGCTACGGGTACCAACCCGCGTGCGTCACGGGGAAACCCGTTGAGCTCGGCGGCTCGCTCGGGCGCGAGGCCGCGACGGGACGCGGCGTTGTGTTCGTCATGGAGGAGTACGCGAAGGACCGCGGGTATCCGCTTGAGGGCGCGTCGGTCGCGATCCAGGGATTCGGCAACGTAGGGTCGTGGGCCGCGCGGATCGCCGCCGAGGCGGGCGCCAAGGTCGTCGCGGTCTCGGACGTCCGCGGCGGTATCCACATGTCGTCGGGCCTCGACATCGAGAAGGTGTGGGCACACCGAGACGAGACGGGATCGGTCGTGGGGTTCCCTGGCGCGGACGAGATCACGAACGAGGATCTGCTCGAGCTCGACGTCGCTTGGCTGGTTCCGGCGGCGCTCGGTGAGGTGATCCACGGCCGCAACGCCTCGAAGATCCGTGCCAGGGTCGTGGTCGAAGCGGCGAACCACCCGGTCACGCCGCTCGCCGACGCCACCCTCGAAGACGCAGGCGTCGAGGTGATCCCCGACATCCTCGCGAACGCCGGCGGCGTGACCGTGTCCTACTTCGAGTGGACGCAGAACATTCAGCAGTTCCGCTGGGAGGAGGAGCAGGTCAACGATCAGCTGCGCAAGGTGATGAACAAGGCGTACGCGGCGGTGTCCGCTGCCGCGACCGGCTGCTCGCTGCGGGACGCCGCGTTCGGGATCGGCGTGGAGAGGGTCGCCCGCGCCGTCCGGTTGCGCGGCTACGTTTAGTAGGCTCGAGGAACGTCGGAGACAGGGGGAGACATGTTCGGAACGATCGGACGGATGAAAGTGAAGCCGGGGAAGATCGACGAGATCAACAAGATCATGGCGCAAGACGACCGTGAGATCGACGGTCACATCGCCCACTACGTCTACAAGCTCGAAGGGAAAGAGAACGAGTTCATGATCGCCGTCGTCTTCCGCGACAAGGAGTCGTACTTCGCGAACGCCGATTCTCCCGAGCAAGATGACGCGTACCGCAAGATGGTCGCGCTCCTCGAGGGGCCTCCGACGTTCGAGGACGGCGAGATCGTCGCCAACGGATAACGCCGCACAGATGGATCCGATCAACGAGCAGATCTCCTACGTCCTCACCACGGTCGAGGAGCGGAACATCCGATTCATCCGGCTGTGGTTCACCGACGTCCTCGGGTTCCTGAAGTCCTTCGCCATAACGCCGGAGGAGCTCGAGCACGCCTTCGAAGAAGGCATGGGGTTCGACGGCTCGGCGATCGAGGGCTTCGCGCGCGTGCAGGAGTCCGACATGCTCGCGAAGCCCGACGCGTCGACGTTCCAGATCCTCCCCGCCGGGCGGTCCAGCCACCTCGAGGCCCGGATGTTCTGCGACATCACGCTGCCCGATGGCGCGCCGTTCTCCGGCGACCCGCGGTGGGTTCTACGCCGTAACCTGGAACGCGCCGCGGCGAAAGGCTTCACGGTCTACGTCCACCCGGAGATGGAGTTCTTCCTCTTCAAATCGGCAACGGAGCCGGTGCCGCTCGACCAAGGCTCCTACTTCGATCTGACGCCGCTCGATTCCGCGCAAGACTTCCGGCGGCAAGCGATCCAGACGCTCGAGGCGATGGGCATCTCCGTCGAGTACTCGCATCACGAGGTCGCGCCGTCGCAGCACGAGATAGACCTGAGGTTCGCCGACGCGCTGTCGATGGCGGACAACATCATGACGTACCGGCTCGTGGTGAAGGAGGTCGCGCAGGAGCGCGGCATGCACGCGACGTTCATGCCGAAGCCGATCCAGAACCAGTGGGGCAGCGGCATGCACACGCACATCTCCTTGTTCGAGGGCGACCGCAACGTCTTCTACGACGAGAAGGATCCGGCGCACCTGTCGAAGGTCGGGCGTATGTTCGTCGCCGGATTGCTGCGGCACGCTCGCGAGCTGACTGCGGTCGTGAACCAATGGGTTAACTCCTACAAGCGTCTCGTGCCGGGCTACGAGGCACCCACGGCGATCTGTTGGTCCCGGCATCTGCGCTCGGCGTTCGTGCGTGTGCCGGGGGCGAAGCCCAATAAGGCGGCGTCGTCGCGGATCGAGATCCGTTCCCCCGATCCCGCGTGCAACCCCTACCTCGCCTTCGCCGTCATCCTCGCCGCCGGTCTCAAGGGCATAGAGGACGAGTACGAGCTGCCCGACGAGGTCTCCGACGACGTGGACGCGATGTCGCAGGAGGATCGCGCGGCGAAAGGCATCGCCTCCTTGCCCGGCGACCTGTTCGTCGCCCTCCGCGAGATGGAACGGTCGGAGCTCGTCGCCGAGGCGCTCGGCGAGCACGTTTTCGATCAGTTCCTGCGCAACAAGCGCGCGGAGTGGGACAGCTACAAGGCGTACGTGTCGCCGTTCGAGCTCGAGCGGTACCTGCCCGTCCTGTAGCGCTTTACGATAGCGACGAAACCAGCGGATCCAACCGGGCGAGGTGTCCGGCCGCGCCCATCTTCGCGTAGAGGCGATGCGCTTCGCGAAGTTCGCGCTCGTGCTTCTTCTCGTCGCCAGTGAGGCGTGCGAGCTCGGCGAGTTCCTCGCGCACCATCGGTTCGATGCCGACGGCTCCCGTGCTATGGATCAACGTCATCGCATGCGAGAGTGCGGCCTCGGCCTCGTCGTACGCGCCGGTTCGCAAGAGGATCCGACCCAGCACGCGCGACGCCTGACACTCGTAGATAGGACCGCCGATCTGACGAGCAAGTGATAGTGCTTCCTCCGCTGTCGCTCGCGCCCTCGGATCCCCCAGCGCCAAATAGGCTTGCGCTTGCATCTCGAGCACATAGGGGGTCCACTCGAATCCGACGCCGCGCTCACGAGCGATCGATATCGCCCGCTGGGCCGCCTCGATGGCAGCGTCGTGGTTTTCCCGCAAAACGTGCGCCGTCGCCATCTGCGCGAATGCGATCACTTGCGAGAAGCTGCTCCCGATGCGCTCCGCGATCTCGACGGACTGCTCGGGATGCGTCCCGATGAAGCTCGGGTCTCCCGTGAACCACGCGCGTTGGGCGACGATCCCATGCGACCATCCGGCGTTTTCCAGGTCGTTGTTTTCTCGTGCAAGCGCGAGCCCGCGCTCCGCGTGCTCAGCGGCTTTGTCGAGCTGCCCCGTGTACGCGAGGAGGACGGCACGGATCCCGAACATCCAGATGTATGGGCTGAAGTAGAGGAGGTCGGCTCCCACCATGGGATCAGTCGGTGGTGACGCCATGAGACGATCGACGACGTCGAGTGCGTCATGGATCCGGCCCGACAGCAGACCCAGGTAGGCGAGGGCCGGACCGACCACGAGCCGAAGGGTCGGGTCGACCTGTTCCGCGATCGCGTCGGCCTCGACGGCTCGCTCGTACCCCGCGGCGATATCGCCGTGGATCCCTTTGAGCCCGGCGTCCAGGGCGGCGACGATCGCCTGCGACGCGAGGTCGCCTCGTCGCTCGGCAAGTGCCTGCCCCTGTGTCACGAGGTCGTCGGTTTCCTCTCGCGGCAGGCCCAGGCGCCAGCCGTGCGCAAGCGCTTGGACACAGGAGAGTTGTTTCAGGAGTTGTGACTCGTCGTCCTCGGGCAACCCCGCGACCAATGAGCGGACACGCTGCCAGCGCCGGACGGCTTCACCGTGATCGCTGCGGCCGACCCACGTCGCTGCGGTCGCGCTCCAGCGCGCGGCTTCGCGCATGTCGCCTGCGAGCTCGAAGTGATGAGAGATGAGCGCGGAGTTCTCTTCGAGCTTGTCCGGATACAGCTCTACGAGCGCCTCGGCAACGGCACGATGGACGGACGCCCGCCGCTCGCCGAGCTGTGATCGATAGGCCACTTCGTGGGACAGCGGGTGTTTGAACGTGTAGACGGCCTCAGGGTAGAGCGTGACCTCGAAGAGGAACTCGGCGCCCACCAAAGCGGCCAGCGCCGGTCCGATCTCAGCGTCGTCCCCTGCCCAGACCCGCTGGAGGACCGGCTCCGGGAACTCGCGCCCGATGACCGCGGCGGTCTGGAGAATGGACTTCTCGCGTTCGCCCAGGCGGTCGATACGCGCACCGAGAACCGCCTCGACGCTCCGCGGCACGAGATGGTCGTCGAGCGGCCCCCCGAGACGATAGGCACCGCGCTCCCCGACGAGACTTCCGGACTCGGCCAGCGCTTGAACGAGCTCCTCGACGAAGAAGGGGTTGCCGGCGGTGCGATCTCGGATCTTCTCCACGGCTTGCGTGAGGGAGGGGTCGCTCCCGAGAAGATCGGTGAGGAGCTGATCGATCGCCGCCGGCCCGAGCGGCTCGATCGGCATCGCGCGGTAGTTCGACTCCTTCATCCAATCGGCCCGATATTCCGGACGGAAGTTCGCGACGATCAGCGTCCGCGTTCCCGGGACGGCGTCGATCAGCGTCGCCAAGAAGGCCGCGCTCCCAGGATCAATCCAATGAAGGTCCTCGAGGATCAGGACGCCCGGCTCCTTGCGGCTCCGCGCGTGCACGACGTCCTTCACGAGGGCGAAGAGGCGGCGCAGCCGTGCCTCGGGATCCATCCGGGGCGGCGGGTTTGCCGGATCGCCGATGCCCATGAAATCGAACAGCAGGGACAGCCACTCCATCAGGTTGGGATCGAGAAGGACGAGGCGGCCTGCGACCTTCTCGCGTGCCTTGTCGTCCGGATCTGCGTCTGTTATCTCGAAGAACGCGCGCAGCATCTCCATCACAGGGAGGAACGGGATCCCTTTGCCGTGCGAGACGCCGCGCGCTTCGCGCAGGAAGAGACCCCGCGCACGGCACTGTTCGGCGAACTCGTAACACAGGCGACTCTTCCCGACGCCGGGCTCGGCCACGACGCCGATCACGCTGCCCTCGCCGGCCATCGCGCGCTCGAGCGCCTCTTCGAGGATATTCATCTCGCGAGCGCGCCCGACGAAGCGCGAGAACCCGCGCGCGCGCGCGATATCGAGGCGGCTACGCGCGGTGCCGATGCCGGCAAGCTCGTACACCTTGATCGGCCTGGAGACTCCCTTTATCGAGAACTCGCCGAGGTCCTCGAGCTCGAAATATCCCTTCGCGAACTCGGCTGTGTACTCGGTCAGGTACGCCTTGCCCGGCTCGGCGAGCTGCTCGACGCGTGACGCGAGGCCCACCGTGTGCCCGAGCGCGGTGTAGTCCATCCGCAGATCGGCACCGATCGCGCCGACGACCACCTCGCCGGAGTTGACACCCATCCGGACGTGGAAGTTCAGACCGCGTTCGCGGCGAAGCTCGAGTGCGTAGGCCGACAACGATTCCGCCAGGTGGAGCGCTGCGTAACAAGCGCGCTGCGCGTGATCCTCGTGTGCGATCGGCGCGCCGAACAATGCCATGATCCCGTCTCCGGTGAACTTGTTGACCGTCCCCTCGAACCGGCTGATGCCTTCGCACATGATCGTGAAGAAGCGGTCCATGATCGTGTGCCAGGTATCGGGATCGACGCCCTCTTGCAGCTCCATCGATCCGGTGACGTCGGCGAAGAGAACGGTGACCTGCTTGTGCTCGCCGACGAGTTCCGATCCCGAACGGCGGATCTTCTCGGCGAGGTGTGGCGGGGTCACGTCGAGGGTTGATCGCGAGGGGATGGCGGTGACGCCCGTCTCGCGCCCGCACTCCATGCAGAACTTGGCTTCGGGCGGATTCTCGTGATCGCAGTTGCCGCAGCGCATCCGCGCTCGCCCCCCGTGCGATGTCTGCTTCAGGGCAGTTTAGTCGCTGTCGAGGGGATCGAGACCGTGAGGCAGGTCACACCTCGAGCGGCGCGGCTACTTCACTGCGAAGCGTACCGAGCTCAGCGTCCCAGTCGCCTGGCGTCAGGACCGGCGTGATGACGAACTTGCTCGCGCCTTGGTCGACGAACTGGGCGAGGCGGGCGCGCAGGGCGGCCGGCCCGCCGAGGGCGATCATCGCGCGCGGATCAACGCCGGGCCGACGCTTCGCGACGAACTCGAGCACCTGCTCCTCGCCGGGCATCCCGACGGGCAGGTAAGGGACGAGGGCGCCGAAGTGCTCCTCGTCGACTTGGCGGCCCTCGTCGGCCGCGATCTTGCGGATGACCTCGGCTTTCTCTCGATATTCGGCGACCGTGATGAAGGAAGGCAGCCATCCGTCCCCGAGGCGGCCGACCCGCCGGAGGGCCGGCCCCGAGACCCCGCCGAACCACACGTCGGGATGCGGCCGCTGTGCCGGGCGGGGGCCGACGGCAACGTCCTCAACCTGATGGAACCGGCCGGCGAAGGTTACGCGCTCCTGCGTCCACGCCAAGCGCATCAGCGCGACGGCTTCGTCCGTGCGCGCCGCGGCCTCGGCGCGATCGACGGCGAAGATCGCGCGCTCCGCGCGCGCGTCGACGCCGAGACCGAATGCGACGACGAGCCGGCCGTTCGAGATGACGTCGAGCGTCGCGAGCTGCTTCGCGAGCAGCAGCGGGTTTCGTCCGGGCAGGATCATCACACTCGGCCCGAACTTGAGCCGCCGCGTGCGGCCGGCGACCGCCGCCATGGCCACGAGCGGATCCGGCGCGTCGGACGACACGCGCTCGGAGAACCAGATCGAATCCCAGCCAAGGTGCTCGCACGCATCGACGATCGACAAGAAGCTGCTCTCGTTCCATCCGGCGAGGGCCAGTGCGGAGAGTCCGAAGCCGACGCGAACCTTCACGTCAGAAGCGCGCGCCGAGGCTGAGGCCGAGGTCGCACGTGATCTGTGAGCCCGAACGGTGCTCGATGGGATCGCCGCCCTCGGCGGCCACGATCGTCACGGCGCTCTTGCCGAGGATCGTCCAGTCCGTGCCGTCGCCGCACGCCGCGGTGTCCTCGTCGATCCCGAACAGGGCGTTCTCCGGCGGACGCGAATCGTAGATGAGCTGCTTGAGGCCGGGGAAGAAGGAGTCGACGGCGTCGAAGTGGGTCGGGATGATCGCTCGCGTGAACAACGGAAGACCGTCCACCCACTTCAGGTCGTTGATGTTGATCGTTGCGGAAGTGACGTCGGGGGCGACCGTTCCAACCGCCGTCGCGCCGGCGCTGCACCCGCCGAGGGCCGTCCCGTGCGCGACCGCGTCGCGCACCGCGTCCCAGAACGGCGTGTCGCGAAGCGTCTGCGCGAGGTAACCCGGGTTTCCTCCGGAGAAGAAGATCAAGCGGCTGTCGGCGACGGCGTCCACGATCTCGGAACGCGACGCGTCATCGCGCGTCTTCAACGGGAGGACCTGCGGCGCGAGCCCGATCGAGGCGTAGTGCTCCGCGCCCATGCCCGCCCAGTGCTCGAACGTCTCGTCGCCTTCGGGCGCCGACGCCGTCGGAAGGATGAGGGCGCGATCGCTGGAGGCGGTCGCGCGTTCCGCGCACCACGCGTCGACCTCGCGCGCCCACGGCAAGAACTCTCCCGAACCGAGCAGCGCGAAGACCGCCATGGCGCGCCAAGGATACCGCGACGATAGGGTTAGGCGTCGTGACGCCGCCCGCCGCAACCGAACTTTCGC
>JBASRP010000499.1:0-10209 GCA_049273905.1 Actinomycetota bacterium | reverse complement strand
ACGGACCCTCGTCGAAAGCGTGTCGCGCGGCGGCGAGCGCGCGGCGCGCGTCGTCCCGGCGGCCGAGAGGAGCACGCGCGAAGACCTCTTCCGTCGCGGGGTCCTCGACCTCGATCCACTTCCCGCGACCGGGCGCGAGCCACTCGCCTCCGATGTAGAAGCGTTCCCGGTCGAACGTGTCGGACATCTCTCTCCAACCTTCGGTGGTCAGGTCTTCTATTCCACCCACCCACCCGCGCACCCCGGGCGCTTTGCGCCCTCCCTGCCTTCTGATACAACCACCTGACGTGCGGGTCAACCTTAGCGCGAACGCCGTCGCTCTCGTCGGGGCGGAACCGTGATCCTCATCAAGACGATCCTGAGCCGCTGGCACGCGGTAGCGTTCATCGGTGCGTTCTTCTGGGCGGCATCATCCGAGCGCGGCTGGAAGCGCGCGCTGCGCTTCTGGCTGATCGCATCGGGCGTCGCGCTCGTCTTCGAGCTGACGAGCACGCGCACGGGGTTCCCCTACGGGAAGTATTCGTACACGGAGTTCACGCGCGGCGACGAGCTCTTCATCTTCAACGTGCCGCTGTTCGTCCCGTTGTCGCACGCGGTTCTGATGTGGGCGGGGCGATCCATCGCGATCGTCGGCTTCCGTGCACGCGACCGCAGCGTGATCCCCTGGCTCGGAGCGCTCGGAACCGTGCTGGTCGACCTCGTCGTGGATCCCGTGGGGTTGCACGGGAACCAGTGGTTCCTCGGCGACATGTACCGCTGGGAGAACGCCTCTGGGTATCTGGGCGTCCCACTGTGGAACTTCCTCGGCTGGTACCTCGCGACGTGGCTCGTCCTGTACGTCGACGAGCTGCTCGACGTCGGCGTGCCGCACCGCAGCTTCGATGCCGTGCGCGGCGTCATCCTCGCCCTGTCGGTGATGGCGTTCAGCGTGCTGCTGGCAGTTGGGATCCAGCAATGGAGGATCGCTCTCTCCGGAGCAATCATCACCGCCGCGGTGACCTGGATGTGCCTTCCGACCTTGCGCGAACTTTCCCGACCCGACGCGCCGGCGCCAGGCTAGAACCTCTACCGAGGCGGGTCTCCAAGGATGGTCACGCCGCGCCGCGCCGCCAGCTCTCCCAGTCTCTCGTAGTCCGGTTCCTCGTTCGGAGGGCCGCTCGTTCCCGCCGCGGGCGTTCCCGCTTCGGCGAAGAAGGCTTCCCACCCGCCGGGCGCGTTGATTGCGATGAGCCTGGACCGATCGGAGTCGACCCGGTAGGTGTGAGGGATACCTCGAGGCGCGAACAGGAACGCGCCGGCCGAGAGGGTCAGTGTGTCGTCGCCGATGAAGAAGGTCAGGTCGCCCTCGATGACGTAGTACGCCTCGTCTTCGTGCTCGTGGACGTGGAGAGGTGGCGCGTCGCCCCGTCGTTCGGTCGACTCGATAAGACCGAACGAGCCCCCGGTTTGTTCCCCGGTCGCTTTGATCGTGTCGAGGCTGCCGGTCACCCAGCGCGCGTCGCCGCCGCCCGGCGGGATGTGGAAGCGATCCGGCATGATTTAGGTTCGGGCTTCGAAGCGACCCATAATCGACGGGTCGCGCAGGTACGACTTCGTCAAAGGCACCGGCTTGCGGCGCAGAGGGTTCAGCGCCCGCGCGTAGCGCGATGCGCCGGCCTTCGTCATCAGCGACGCGCGCTCAGCGCGGCCCAGCGAGGCCAGCGGCCGGTCGATGATCCCGAGGCGCCGCAGACGCAGTTCGGTGACCGCGTTCGAGTGCGCGAGGAACGCCGGCATCTGTTTCAACACCGGGTGATCGCCGTAGCGCTTGCCGGTGTAGCGGGCGATCGCGCGCACACCGAGCATCGCGACGAGCGTCAGGCCGAGCAGATGCCGCGCCAGCGCCGGCCGGCGTGCGAGCGCCTTGATCGTCTGCTCCTCGCCGAAGTTGACGTGGCCCTCCTCTTGGCGCGCAAGCCCGGTCATGAGTGTGCGGATCTCGCCTTCGGGGAGCGTGTCGATGAACGCGTAGATCGCGGTCAGCACGAACCCTTCGCCGACCGCCATCTCGAGCAGGCAGTGCTCTTCGAACGTCGCCCCGGCGAAGTCGGTCGCGAGGAACGACAGCGCGCGATGCGGCGGCTGTGGGCTGGCGCCGAGCGAATCGAGGATCCGGAGGAACAGCTTCACGTGCGCCATCTCTTCGTTCGCCTGGCGCGCGAGGAACTGCGCCGCGTCGAAGTCGGGTGCGATCTCGAGCCAGTGCCCGACCTGGACGCCGGTGACCTCGCCGTAGAGGTACTGCGAGAAGATCCAGGCGAGGACCTCGCGGTCGCGCTCGAGATCGAAGCTCGCACCGCCGAAATCGAAAGACGCTTCCTCGCGTGTGATCAGCATCGAAAGAAGGCTAGCGCGCGGCGGTTCGGCGCCGCGAACCGCGGGCGGGCTTCTTCGCCCGCGGTGCCAACTCCGCCGGCAGGGCCAGCGTCTTGTGGAACATCTCTTTGGCCGCGGCCACGAGCCGGTCCATGTCGGGCGGATCGCCGAAGGTGATGTGCGTATGAAGGTTGTACGCGAGCGCGGCGTCGAAGAGGTAGGACGTCATCTCCGGGTCGCTCGTGTGGATGAGGCCGAGCTGAACGCCCGCCTCGATCGCGCGCGAGACGATGCTGAGGTGATCCGGCGTGTGCCCCTCGGGATCGACGAGCTCTGGCCGGTACTTGGTGCACACGGCGACGAGCTCCCAGTTGTCGCGGAAGCTCTGCGCGACCGTGTCGAGGATCATGTCGATCACTTCGCGATAATCGACAACCTCTCCGGTGTTCGCCCGGTCGATCGCGTCGACGGCGACGGCCGCGATCGCCTGTTCGTTCTGCTCACCGAAGAGCTCGTGCAAGCCCTGGAGAACGTGCTCCTTCGACGGGAAGTAGAGGTACACCGTGCCCGTCGCCATGCCGGCCTCGGCAGCGATGTCGCTGACCGACGTGTCGGCGAAACCCTTCGACGCGAACAGCCGTAGCGCAGCGTCGAGGATGTCCTTGCGCCGCTCCTCCGCCGGCTTGACCGCACGTCGTTCGCGAACAGGCGGGGGCGGCGTGTCGCCGCGTGCGGGGCGACGACCGCGCCTTGCGTGTCGCTCGTGTACGCCGGCTCGCTCGGACTGAACCACGTTCATACCTTACTCCCGCGCCCGAAAATCGCAGCAAGCAGAGTTCCGCTTCCGCATCGGTAGTTTTCGGGCGATGAGGTATTGACAGACTGAACGCGGTTCAGCATACTGAATGAAGTTCATTCACCGGAGGAGGCCCGGATGGACTCGACCTGGGCGTACGCACGCACCGACGGCACACCGGAAGAGGTCGGCGCCTCACTCCCTCATCTGAGCGGCGCGGACGGCGTCCGTCTTCGTCTCGACCGCGATGGTGAGCTGATCACGGGGCCGCCCAGCGGCGCGACCCGCTATAGGGGCGTCTGGCACTCCGGCCGCTCACGCGGCACGGCCGAAGTTGTCGTGATCCCGTTCTCCGGCTGGGGCTGCGAGATACACGTCTCGTTGAACCCGCCCGAGCGCTTCGGAGGACTCGTGATGCGCTCGCCGCGCCACCTGGGCCGGATCGCGCAGAAGCTCGCCGACGAGATCGCGACCGCGAGGGCGCCGAAGCTGGGCCTCACAGAAACCGAGATGAAGCGTCCCGAGGCGATCAGGGCCCACAGGCCTCCGGCAATCACGAGCGCGTAGCCGGCCAGTCCGATCAGCTGTTGCTCCGCGGGATTCCTGCGGCGCACCGATTGCTCGAGCGCGGTCCCGATGACGAATCCGCCGACCAAGCCGCCGAGGTGCGCGTTGTTGTCGATGTTGCTGAACGTCACACCGATGAAGAAGTTGATCGCGACGAGGAAGAGCAGCGAGCGCAGCTGATCGCGCGCGCCTCGTGCGCTTCGGTGGCGCACGAAGAAGGCTATCCAAGCTCCGAGGATCCCGAACACGGCCCCAGACGCGCCGGCGCGCGGCCCTCCGCCACGCGTCAGCAGGACCGATGAAGCGCTCCCGAGGAAGCCCGCCGCGAGGTACATCGCGAGGTAGCGCGCCCGGCCGTACCTGCTTTCGATCGCCGGGCCGAAGATCGCCAGCGCGTACATGTTGAACAGGATGTGCAGCGGCCCGATGTGCACGAACATCGCGGTGATCAGGCGCCACCACTGTGAGCGCGGCAACGGCGCGTAGAGAGCGCCGAAATCGAACAGCAGGCGCGGGTTGTCGAAGCTCGCTCGGCGCACCAGCATCACGACGAGCATCACGACGAAGACGGCGACGTTGGCCGCGATCAGCGCTTGCGTCACACCGGACCTCTTCAACAGTCGGACGAGCGGCACACGGTCGACCTGCCTGCCCACCGCCGATCGCGTCCGGTACGAGGCCGCGCCGAACGAGCCTTCGCGCGCCCGGCCCATGCAGATCGGGCACTGGTAGCCGACCGGCGCCGGCGTCATGTCGGACGGGCAGATCGGCCGTCCGCAATTCGAGCACGACACCGACGTGAGCCGGTCGGGGTGGAAAGCGCAGGGAACCTCAGGCATCGGAGCGGCCAGTGTATCGGGGCTCGATGATAGGGTTCTGAGGGGGATACGAGCGGGCTATGAGCTCACAGCCGGAAGGCGCCGTCACCGTTCTGTTCACGGACGTCGAGGGATCGACGGACCTGCGGACGCGGCTCGGCGACGAGCTGGCCGACGAGCTCCTGGGGTTGCACGAAGAGATCGTGCGCCACGGCGTCGCGCAACACGGCGGCCGTGAGATCAAGTCCCTGGGCGACGGGTTCATGGTCGCCTTCGCGTCGCCGCGCAAAGCGATCTCGTGCGCGGTCGAGATCCAGCGTGCGCTCGACGAACGCAACCGCGCCCACCCCGGACGTGAGATCCGCATCCGGATCGGGATCAACGCCGGAGAGGTGAACGAGATCGGCGGCGACCTCATGGGCGCCGCCGTCAACGCGGCCTCGCGCATCGCGGGCAAGGCGCGCGGTGGTCAGATCCTGATCGCGAACGTCGTCAAAGACCTGGCCGGCATGCGACCGGACCTGTCCTACGTCGATCGTGGCCTGTACTGGCTGAAGGGTTTCCCCGAGCGCTGGCGTTTGTTCGAGGTCCTCCGGCGGGCGGCCGGGCCCGTCGAGGAGCTGACCGCACCCAGTCTTGGGAAGACGCGGTTCGTGGGGCGCGAGGCCGAGCGCGCGGACCTGCGCCGGTTCGTCGAGCAAGCCGCGGACGGGCAAGGCGGCTTCGTGATGATCGGCGGCGAGCCCGGCGTCGGGAAGACGCGCATCAGCGAGGAGATAGCCGAGGACGCCGCCAACCGCGGGATGATGGCTCTCGTCGGGCACTGCCCCGAGACCGAATCGGGACTCCCCTACGCGCCGGTCGTCGAGATCATGGAAGCGACGATCCGCGGCGTGTCGAAAGAGACCTTGAGGGTCGCGTTCGGGGAGTCGGCTCCGGAACTGGCGAAGATGGTTCCGGAACTCAAGCGGATCTTCCCGAACCTGCCGCCGCCGCTCGAGCTGCCGCCCGAGCAAGAACGGCGCTACCTCTTCAATTGCTTCACCGAGTTCGTCGAGCGCGCCAGCCACTTACAGCCGCTGCTCTTCGTGCTCGAGGATCTGCACTGGGCCGATGAACCGACGCTGCTGTTGTTGCAGCACCTCGCCGAACGCGTCTCTCGAATGCCCATCCTGATGCTCGGCACGTACCGCGACGTTGAGCTGGACGTCGACCGTCCCCTCGCGCGCACGCTCGAAGAGCTGCTGCGCCGTCGCCTCGCTCATCGCGTCAACTTGAACCGCCTGGGGCGCGAGGACGTCCAGGAGATGCTCACCGCTCTGGCCGGGAAAGAGGCGCCGAATTCACTGGTCGAGGCGGTCTACAACGAGACCGAGGGGAACTGCTTCTTCGTCGAAGAGGTTTTCCAGCACCTGAACGAGGAAGGGAAGCTGTTCGACGCCACCGGCGCGTGGCGAACGGAAGTACGCGTCGGTGAGATCGAGGTGCCCGAGGGTGTTCGATTGGTCCTCGGACGTCGCCTCGCACGGCTATCGGAGGGAGCACGCCGGGCGTTGTCGGCGGCCGCGGTGATCGGGCGGAACTTCACGTACGAGATGGCCGAGGCGCTCGACGAGGTCGGCGGCGACACGCTCCTCGACGCGATCGAGGAGGCACAGCGCGCGCGGCTGTTGATCTCATCCGAGGACCCCCTGAGGCCGCGCTACCAGTTCTCGCACGAGCTCGTGCGCCAAACTTTGTTGTCGGGACTCGCGCTTCCGCGACGGCAACGTCTGCACCTTCGCGTTGCCGACGCGATCGAGCGCGTGTACGCGAAGGATCTCGACCCGCACATCCCGGACCTCGCGCACCACCTCTACCAAGCGGGAGCCGCCGCAGATCCGGAGAAGTCCGTTCGCTACCTCGTCGGCGCCGGCGACCGCGCGATGCAGGGGGCCGCATTCGAGGAAGCCCTGCGCGCGTATGAGCGCGCCATCTCGCTCCAGAGCGACGACGACGTTAGAGGGACGGCGGAGCTGCTGGTGAAGCTCGGCTTCGCCCAGAGAAGCCTCGGACGCACGGCCGAGTCGCTGGCCTCGTGGCGCGAGGCGCTCGACCAGTACGCGGAGCTCGACGACCGCGACGCGGCCGCACAGGCGTGCTGGGACATCTCGTACCAGCTGGGCTGGGCGGGACGCGTGGCCGAGGGCATGGAGTTCACGCAACGCGGACTCATGGCGCTCGGGGACGCGCGCACGACGGAAAGAGCCTTCCTACTGGCGTCCGCCGGAACGTTCGTCGGCTACCTCGGCGATTACGAGGGCGGGATGGCGCTGCTGGACGAGGCGGAAGGGATCGCGCGCGAGATCGGTGACATCCGCGCGGAGGGGTACGCGAAGCTGAGCCGCAGCGTTGTCCTCTACGGACACGCCGAGCACAACGCCATCGCCGCCGAAGCCGCGGAAGGCGAGGAGCTGCTCCGGAATGGGGCGCCTTTCGACATGGCGAGCTTCCTTTCGGTGATCGTCTGGAGTCAGTACCTCACCGGGGATGTCGCAGGCGCCGAGGCGACGCACGCGGACCTCGCCCCCCTTTCCCGGCGGATCGGCAACCAGGTCGGCTCGTTGCTCGCCGACAGGTTCGAAGGGACGCGACGGCTCAACGAAACCCTCGATCTCGATGAGTTCGAGCGGTTCGCGCACCGCGACCTCGAGCTGTGCCGCAACCTCGAGTTCCAGTGGATCTCCAACGCGCACGGCTTCCTATACCGGGCCGCGTTCCTGCAGGGCCGGTGGGAGGAGGCCCTCCAGCACGCGCGAACCGCTCTCGAGACCGAGCCGATCGGCGGTTTCAACGGATGGGCGTGGCCTACCGTGTTCGTCATGCTGGCCCACCTCGGCCGGCGCGACGAGGCTCTTGCGATGTTTGAGCAGGCACGGGCCGGACTCTCACTGGGCGAGCATGCGACATGGGGCGCGCAGTGCATCGTGCACGGAGCGGTCGAAGGCCTCGCGATCCTCGGAGAAACGGAGGAGGCAGCGGCCCTGTATCCCGAGGTCGTGAAGACGTTCCGCACCGGCGCGAATATGGTTCGCGTGTACGACATGCGCTCGAGCGCGTTGATCGCAGGGATCGCGGCACACGCGGGACGCAATTGGGAAGACGCCGAGCGTCACTTCGCCGATGCCGTGCACATGAGCGAGACGATCCCCCTCCTCTTCGAAGCTGCCGACGCCCGTCGTCTGTGGGCCGCGATGCTTACCGACCGCGACCGGCCGGGCGATCGCGAGAAAGCGCGAGAACTGCTGGAGCACGCATTAGAGACTTTCCGCGCGGCGGGGATCCCTCGCCACGTGGAGATGACCGAGATGCAGCTGAAAGCGCTCTAGCGAGATCGGGTCAGCGGGGTGGGCGGGGGGCCAATAAGTCAGCGCACCAGGGGCATGACCGACTCAGAGAACTGCCGGATCTGATCTTCCGCTTCTGCGTCGAACGGCGGCTCGTGCCACAAGATGAACTGATCGACACCGAGCTCCTTGAATTCGTTGATCTTGTCCGCGACCTGGAGCGGCGTCCCGTAGATGAAGCGCTGGCGCAGCTGGTCGTCGAATGCGACGCCGTTCCGTTCGTACTGCTCGGCCGCGCGCTGTTCCGCTCGGCGTTCGTCGGCGTCGACCGAGACGCGCTGGCCGAAGGACAGGGTAAGCGTCGCGGGGTCGCGGCCGATCGCCTCGCAGGCTGCGCGGACGGCGTCGAGCTTCTCGCGGTATTCGTCGATCGACATGAAGATCGCGTTCCAGCCGTCGGCCTGACGCGCGATGATGTCGCGCATCCTCGGGCTCCAGCCGCCGACCCAGATGTTCGGGTGCGGCTTCTGGTGTGGCATCGGCTGCACGTGTGCGGAGGAGACCTTGTAGTACTGGCCCTCGAAGTTCTCGACCGTCGGGTCCCACATCGTGCGGACGACGCTGATCGCTTCGTCGAGGCGTTCGATCCGCTCGGAGAGCTTCGGGAACTGCACGCCGTAGAGGTCGGCCTCCCACGCGTTCCAGCACGAGCCGATGCCGAACTCGAGGCGGCCCTCGGACGCGATGTCGATCGTGGACGCGGTCTTCGCGAGGATCGCCGGGTGCCGGAACATCACGCACGAGACGAGGATGCCGCCGCGGATCCGCTCGGTGCGCGCGAGGAGCATCGCGAGCGCGGCCCACGATTCGTAGACGTCGCCGTCGAGGTCGCCGCCGACCGGCACGAGATGGTCGTACAGCCAGCCGTAGTCGTAACCGACGCGTTCGGCGAGCTGCCACAACGCAAGGATTTCTGTGAAGGTGCGGTGCTGTTGTCCGGTCTGGATGCCGAACCGCACGGCTGCGCCTAGCGGTAGCGGAAGATGATGCGGCCGCGCGTCAGGTCGTACGCAGAGAGCTCGACCTTCACGCGGTCGCCGGGGAGGATGCGGATGTAGTGCTTGCGCATCTTCCCCGAGATGTGACCGAGGATTCGGTGGCCGTTGTCGAGGTCGATGCGGAACATCGTGTTGGGGAGCGACTCGACGACCACGCCGTCGAACTCGATCGCCTCCTCTTTATTGTCGCCGGCGCGCGCGAGCTGCTTGGTGCGCTGGCTCTGTTTGTTCTCGAGGCGCTGCTGGCGAGATGCGGCGCGGCGCGCGGGGGTCTGTTTGGGTCCCCGCGGCCCGGGACGCTGCTGCTGCCTCTGAGGCGGACGTCTGCGTGGTCGTGCCATTCGCTCTCCGTTGGGGTCGCCCGCCAGACGGCGGGTCAATGGAGAGTTTACCGGACGGTCGAGGTAGGGGCCGACGCGGGGCCGATCCCGGGCGGGCCGGCCCCGCGTCATCCGGGGGGAGCGGGGTCCTACACGTGCGCGGCGAGAGCCGGCGTCGCGAGCGCCAGCAGCAACAAGCCCGTGAGGACGAGGAGCAGTGCGGCGCGGGTGACCATCTTGCGGACTCGAGTCACGTCGGCTCCTTGGTTGAAGATCGCGCGCATTTGTCTCGCATCGCCGGGGACGAATCAACGGCGGATCACGCGCGTCGAGCGCCTCGTTCCGAAGTGGTCGGGCTCGGGCGCCGATGGGCGGTCGGGCCGCTCGGCAGGCCCGCGCGTTGCGCCTCGTGCGGCCGAGACGACATACTCGCGGCCGCTCATGGACGCGAAAGAGCTGAATGCGATCGTTCACGACCGCGAGGCGGCGTTCTACGACGATCGTTTCCTGATCTCGTACGACGGCCGGATCGGGCGCGACGTCGAGCGCGACCTGCGGCGCGTGATCGGCGAGCCGGTCAAAGCGCGGCGCGCTCTGGATCTCGCCTGCGGGACTGGCTACGCGGCCATCGGTCTGGCGGCGGCCGGCCTCGCGGAGGAGGTCCACGCGAGCGATCTTTCGATCGAGATGTTGCGGCGCTGCCGGGACAACACGCACTCCACGGGCGCGGAGGTTCGACTGGCGCTGGCCGACGCCGAGAAGCTCCCCTACGTCGATGGCGTGTTTGACCTAATCGTCGCGCGCGGGGCTTTGCATCACGTCCCGTCCCCCCTCGAGGCGTTGCGGGAGGTCCGGCGCGTGCTCGAGCCCGGCGGCGTCGCGGTCGTCCTCGCGGAACCGACGGCACCCGGCGAGAAACAGGTCGCCGCCGTCGTCGGCACCGCGTACCGCGCGGTCGAGGCCTGGCGC
>JBASRP010000072.1:0-12208 GCA_049273905.1 Actinomycetota bacterium | reverse complement strand
GCGAAACGCAACCAGGAGAAAGGCTTCGACGCGATCTGGTGGCCCGACCACCTTATGGGCTGGCACCCCGAGTCGATCTGGACGCCCGACATCACGCCTCTCGCCAACTTCCAGAAGAACCCGCACGTCTACTTCGATCCCATCGCCGCGATCGCCGCCGTCGCGACGCACACCGAGAAGATCCGCCTCGGCACGAGCGTCACCGAGCCGATCCGCCGCCACCCCGCGATGGTCGCGAACGAATGGCTGACCCTCGATCACTTCTCGAAGGGCCGCGTGATCCTCGGGATCGGCGCCGGCGAGGGCGAGAACATCACGCCCTACGGGATGGACTTCTCGAAGCCCGCCTCGAAGTTCGAGGAAGCCCTCGAGATCATCCGGCTGCTGTGGGAGAACGACGAGCCCGTCGACTTCGACGGCGACTTCTGGACGTTCCGTAAAGCGGTCTGCGGGATGGGCCCGCACACGCCGGGCAAGTTCCCGCCGATCTGGACCGGTGCGCACGGCGACCGCATGTGCGCGATAACCGGCCGGCTGGCCGACGGCTGGCTGCCGACCCGCATGCCGCCGGCCGAGTACGCTCGGCGGCTTGGCATCATCAAGAGCGCCGCAGAGAAAGCCGGTCGCGACTTCTCCACCTTCACGCCGGCGATCTGGGCGTACACGGTCATCGCGAACGACCACGAGGAAGCGCACCGCATCCTGAACGAGACGCTCCCCAAGGGATTCCAGCTCGTCCTCCCGAGCGAGGAGTACGAGAAGCGCGGCTACTCGCACCCTCTCGGCGCGAAGTTCGTCGGACTGCGCGACTACATCCCGACGCACTACGCCAAGGAAGACGCGCTGAAGGCGATCGCGTCTGTGCCCGACGAGATCTCGCACGACTTCACTCTGCACGGCACGCCGGACGAGATCGTGAAGGAGCTCCGCGAGTATGAAGCGGTCGGCGTGAAGCACGTGGTCCCCTGGAACATGACGTTCCTCGGCGACCCGACGAAAGTGCGAGAATCCTTCTACCTCCTGGACGAGGTAGTCGCGGCGATCAAAGGCGCTTCGGTATCGTAGGCGCCGCCGAGACTCTCAAGGAGCGTGATCCGAGTGCCGCAAGGAACCATCCGGGCGTACAACGCGCAGTCACGTAGCGGATTGATCGTCGACGACGCCAAGCAAGAGCTCTCGTTCGACTTCGAGTCGTTCAAGGAGTCCGGGATCCGCGAGTTCCGTCTCGGTCAGCGCGTCAAGTTCCTCACCGAGGGCGACGCGCCCCGCATGAAGGTGCGCAACCTCACGATCGTGAGCTTCTAGATGCCGCGCGGCGAGCTGAACGGTTGGACGTACTCGTACACCGACGAAGGCTCGGGTCCCGCGCTCATCTTCAACCACGGGATCCTGATGGATCGTTCCATCTGGGACGACCAGATCGAAGACCTGAAAGACTCCTACCGCTGCGTCGCGATCGATGCTCCCGGCCACGGTGAAAGCACGCCGGCTGCGATGGGCATCGACTTCTACGAGTACGGCGACATGCTCACGGCGGTCGCCCAACAGCTGGGGATCGAACAGGCGGTGTGGCTCGGCCAGTCGATGGGCGGATTCATCAACCTGCGCCTCGCTCTCAGGCATCCGGATCGTGTGAAGGGACTCGTCCTGATCGACACCCAAGCCCACTCGGAAGACGCCGACAAGCGCGCACAGTACGAAGCGTTCCTCAAGGTCTCCCTCGAGGACGGCGTCGGCGAGGACCTCGCGAACATCCTGATCATGCTCCTGTTCGGCGAGACCTTCGCGGGAAGGCCCGAGAGCGATGTCTGGCGGAAGAAGCTGATGACCCAAGACATCGAAGCGCGTCACGCGATGGTGCGCGCCGTGTTCGAGCGGGATGACGTCCACGACCGTCTCGGCGAGATCCGCGTTCCGGCGATCGTCATCCACGGCCGCGAGGATGTGGCGATCGAGCCCGAGCGGGCGGAGGAACTCGCGCGCGATCTTCCCGACGCCACCGTCCAGTTCATCGACGAGAGCGGTCACTGCTCGCCGCACGAGCGCGGGGCGGCGGTCACGAAACACGTGCGCACGTTCCTCGAGCGCATCGGCTACTAGACCCAAAGAGTGAGGGCGGGACATCGTCCCGCCCTCCACCATTTCTCGCCCGCGCTACTTCTTGCGCTTGGCCGGAGCCTTCTTCGCTGCCTTCTTGGCCGCCGGCTTCTTCGCGGCCGGCTTGGCTGCTTGCAGCGCAGGAAGCTTCGCCTGGCCGCTCACGTACTCTTTGAACTGCTTCGCCGGAGAGAACCGCGGCAGCCTGCGCTCGGGCCGCGCCGCGATCTTGATCGTCTCACCCGTGAACGGGTTCTTCCCCATGCCGGCCTTGCGGGCGGCCTGGACCCGCTGCGTGAAACGCCCGAACCCGGTCAGGGCAACCTTCTCGCCCTTCTTCACCGCGTCCTGGATCGTCCGCAGCGTGTGCTCGTAGACCTGCTCTACCTCTTTGCGGGCCATCCCGGTCCGCTCAGAGACCTGCTTCAGCAGGGCCGAGCGGTTCAACGTGCTCGACTTCGCCACCAACCACCTCCCGGTCTCGACACCGCGCGGAACGCTATATGAGCGTGCCGCGAGAGTCAAAGAACCTCGGGTTTTCCCGAGGTTTCTTGGCTCCTGCCCGAACGTCCATGGTCCCAAACACCGAACCTCTGCGACGCTCGATGTAACCCCCCGCCCGGGGAAAGAAGACGAGCCGGCTCACGTGAGCCGGCTCGTCGTTTGTTCCCCAAAGCAAGACCCCGGCCGATCGGCCGGGGTCCGCTTCTACCTATGTGGCCGGTGTTACGCGTGACGACGGATCTGACGGATCGTCACTCCGGCCAGGCTCAGCAGCATCAGTGCACCGAGAACGGTGGCGCTGCTGGTGCCCACGCCCGTCGGCGGGAGCTTCAGCTTCAGGACCACCGGAACCTGGAGCGGCAGCGACTTACCAACGATCGCGTTGCCCTCTCCCGATCCCTCGCAGTTCCCGAGGACTGCGCTGACATCGGCGATGTCCTTGATGACACCACCGCCGCCCTGCGCACGGATCGTTGTGGTAACGCTCTTCGATCCGCCCTTCGGGATAGCACCGATGTTGTTCCAGACGATGCTGCCGTGGTCGAGGTTCGAGCCCTCAGGAACCGTGTTCGCCTGCGGGTTGGTGGAAAGGACCTCGAACTTCGCGTCGCCTGTGGTGGTGATGTCGTCGACAACCTTGACGCCGGTCAGGTCGCAACCGAACGGGTTGTCGATCTTGATCGTGACCACGAACGCCTGGTTGATCGTCACGCCCGGCGGGTTCGCGGACTTGGTGACCGGGATACCGCAGTCGATACCGCCGGCCGGAACCTGCGTCTTGACCTCCATGTGACCGACGCGCAGGTCGGCGATGTGCATGCCGAGCGAGTCGTCGAGGAGCTTGACGCGGACCACGTCAACCGCGGCCGAAGCCGAGGTGCCGTTCGCGGCAACCGACGGGGAGCTCGACGCGTCTCCGCCGATCGCACGCGGGTCCTCACCGATCGCGACCTCGAGCAGACCCGGGATCACGAGCTGGTCGAGACCGCCAGGCCCGAAGATGTCCTGGAAGAGAAGCTGACCCAGGACCTCGTTGTCCTGCAGAACGCGCAGGATCGGGGTCTGGAGGTTGACGTCGCCCGGACCGTAGAAGATGTGCGCGCTGCCCGCGATGCCACCGGCGGCCGCACGCAGGACCCACTCGCCCGCGACCTCGATGGTCAACTCGTTCGGCGTGCCCTTGAACAATGTGATCGGAGCGATCGTCATACGGGCTTCGGACGACAGGCCCCAGTTGGTGCCGATCGGCTTGCCCGCAGCGTTCTTCTGCACGTCCATGAAGTTGTGCGAGTAGCTCGACGCCACGTTGCGGTCCGGCTCGTCCGCGTCGGCGGCCAGAAGCGGCGTCTTGAAGCTGTCATCAGCGTTCGTCTCGCTCGGCGGGAGGTTCAGCAACTGCGCGTCCGCGGCGTGACCCTTGCCGAAGGCAACGTCACGACCGAGGATGCACTGGTCGTTCGCCCACAGAGCTTGCGCCTGGCCGCGAAGCACCGACGCGTAGACGAGCGGGCTGCCCGGGATGTCGAGCAGGTCGTTCGTGATGACGCCGGTGCTGGGCGGCGCAACCGCGTGCGCAGCGTCGGCGAGGATGATGTCGTTCTCGGCGTCAGGAGCGTGGGCGAGACCCACCTCGAGGCCCGAGCCGCGTCCACTGCTGCGCTTCGTCGCCGCAGCGGTGCTCACGACACGATCCATCTCGTTCTTGATCGTGGTGAGGCCCTTCGAGTCCACGGCCGAACCGGTGAACGCCTCTTCCACGTCAGCAAGACGGAGTCCGTCCGGAGACGGTCCCGTCTGAAGTGCATCCGCGTGGAGCACGGTCCCCGTCGCGTAACCGGAGAAGTCCGCGTCCTCAAAAGCGACCGCGCCGAACGCGGCCGTCGCGGAGAAGGAAAGCGCCAAGATCGCCACTAGGGCGATCACACCGTAGGCCTTCCTGCTCCTACTCCTTACGCCCATCTCGACCTCCCTCTACAGACCAGCCGGCCCGTTTCTACCCACCTTGGGCCGGATGCAGCCTAACTATCCCAGGCTCTCGCCAGAAGAGCCTTTCGTCCTTCTCTCTTAACGACTCCTAAAGTGGTTCCGTTACGAGATACGGATGTGTGTCTCACTTCCAACGCGAGATTTCCGCATCGAGTAACGCGACTCCTCTCCGTGGTCGTCACGATACCCCACTTGGTTCCATTTGAACCGAAACGTGAAAGATTCAACCACTCGGAGCGAAGAGAACAAGCAAATGTCAAGGGCCCGTCATCAGGTCACTTCTTTACTTCCGCAACGACCCGAACGGGACCTCCTTGTCCGGGCTCGTGTCTTTTGGAAGTCCTAGGACCCGCTCGCCGATCAGGTTTTTCTGGATCTCGTCGGTCCCGCCGCCGATGTGGAAAGCGCGTTCGCCGAGGAAGGCGCGCTGAACCGCGTCTCCGCCCGCCGTCATGACGGTTGCGTCAGCGCCGAGGATCTGCATCCCGGCAGTTGCCGTTTCCGTCACCAAATTTGCGAGGACGAGCTTCACGATCGAGCCCTCGGCGTCGGGAATCTGCCCGCGGCCGATCTTCGCCAGGATGCGCGCGTTGAGAAACTCGAGGATCCGTTTCTGCGTGTACACGCGCGCCAAGCGGTCGCGCGTCATGCCGTCTCCGTTCATCCCCCGCTCTCGCGCCACCTCGACGAGCTTCTCGAACGGGAAGATGTATCCGCCCGTCGCGCTTCCGATCGACATGCGTTCGTGCATCAGTGTCGTGATCGCGATCCGCCAGCCGTCCCCGGGCTCTCCGAGGCGGTTCGCGTGCGGCACGCGCACGTCTTCGAGGAACACTTCGTTGAAGTGCGCGCCGCCGTCCATCTGCTTCAGAGGACGCACCTCGATACCCGGCGAGCGCATGTCGACGAGCAGGTAGACGAGCCCCTTGTGCTTGGGCACGTCGAAGTCGTGGCGCGCGAGGAGCAGGCCCCAGTCGGCGTCGTGCGCGCTCGAGGACCAGACCTTCTGGCCACTTACCACCCAGTCGTCGCCCTCGCGCACCGCGCGCGTCGTGATCGACGCGAGGTCGCTGCCGGCGCCGGGCTCGGAGAAGAGCTGGCACCAGATCTCCTCACCGCCGAGGAGCTTCGGGAGGTACCGCTGTTTCTGTTCGTCGGACGCGTGCGAGATGATCGTCGGCCCGGCCATGCCGAACCCGACGACGTTGAACGGGATCGTCGCGCCGGCGCGGGCTTTCTCCTGGCCCCACACGGTCGCTTCGAGCGGACCGAAGCCGCGGCCGCCGTACTGGGCCGGCCAGCCGGGCGCGCCCCAACCGCCGGATGCCAGCCGCTTCTGCCAGGCGCGTGCGCGTTCGGGGTCGTACCGGCCCGTGTCCGGGCGCTCGCGCGAGAAAGCCGTCCAGTTCTCGTCGAGCCATGCGCGCGCTTCCGCGCGGATCGACGCGAGATGTTCGGGCTCTTCGAAATCCATCAGCGATCCTTCGTGACGATGAAGCCGCTCGTCGGGACGCCGACGCCGGCGGTGACCAAGACGTTGGTAACGTTGTCGATCTGGTTGGCGGCGGTCCCGCGCACCTGGCGCACGCCTTCCGCGATGCCGTTCATGCCGTGGATGTATCCCTCGCCGAGCTGGCCGCCGTTCGTGTTGATCGGCAAACCGCCGCCCGGGCCGATGCCGACGTCGCGCACGAAGTCCTTCCCCTCGCCGTGGCCGCAGAAGCCGAAGCTCTCGAGCTGCATCAGAACGAAGGGACTGAAGGGGTCGTAGATCACCGCCGTCTGGACGTCCTTCGGCGTCAGCCCGGACTGCTCCCAGAGACGCTGCGCGACGACGTCGGCCTCGCGGAGCTTCGTGAGATCCTCGCGGTAGTAGGACGTCATCTCTTCCTGGTCTTCGCCCGAGCCTTGCGCCGCGGCGGCGATGACCGCCGGCGGCTGGCGCAGATCGCGTGCGCGCTCTGCGCTCGTCACGACGACGGCCACTCCCCCGTCGGATTCCTGGCAGCAGTCGAGGAGCCGCAGCGGCTCGACGATCCAGCGGCTCGCTTGATGGTCGGCGAGCGTGATCGGCTTCTCGTAGAACCACGCCGCCGGGTTCGTCGCGGCGAACGCGCGGTGCGCGACGGACACGTGCCCGAGGTCCTCGCTCGTTGCCCCGAAGGCGTGCATGTAGCGCTGCGAGTGCATCGCGACCCAGCCGGCGGGCGTGGTCAGACCGAACGGGAAGTACCAGCCGTAGTGGATGCGCTCGGCCGTCGGCTTCGCGTGCGCGCTGGCGCCGAAACGGCCCCAGGAACGCCCGTTGAACGCGCGGTAGCAGACGACGACGTTCGCCTCGCCGGTCGCCACGGCCATGGCGGCCTGGTGGATGACGGCGCAGGCGGCTCCCCCGCCGTAGTGGATGCGGCTGAGGAAGGTGAGATCGCCGCAGCCGAGGTTGCGGGCCACCTCGACCTCCTCGTTGGAGTCCATCGAGAAGGTGCAGAAACCGTCGACGTCCTTCGCCGTCAGGCCGGCGTCGGCGAGAGCGAGGGCCGAGGCTTCGACCGCGAGGCGCATCTCTGTACGGCCCGAGTCTTTCGAGAGCTCCGTCTGGCCGATGCCGGCGATCGCCGTCTTGCCCGCGAGGCCGCTCACGCCGCGCCTCCAGCGGGAAGCGAGAGGCGGACCGTGCCGGTGACGTGATCGCCGAGTGAGTTCGCGCCGCGGATCTCGACCTCGACGTCGGCGCCCTCGACCTTGGTCACCTTTCCGGTGAGGCGCATCGTGTCGCCCGGGTAGTTCGGCGCGCCGAGGCGGAACTTCACCACGCGCAGGAGCGCCTCAGGTCCGGCCCAGTCGGTCACGAAGCGGCCGACGAGCCCATTGGTCGTCAGGATGTTCATGAAGATGTCCTTCGCGCCGCGTTCCTTCGCGAGAGCGCTGTCGTGGTGCACGTCTTGGTAGTCGCGCGACGCGATCGCGCCGGCCACGATCGACGTCGTCGTGATCGGGACGTCGAGCGGAGTGACCTCGTCGCCGACGTTCACGTCCGCGCGTGTGAGGGTCTTCATCGCACGCCCTCCGCCGCCATGCGGTCACCGAGCCGCGCGAGCTGGAGGTTGGCGCCGCCGAGCGTCAGCTCCGCCTGCTTCGCACGCAGCGTGTACCGGTGCAACGGGTACTCGACGTCGACGCCGATCCCACCGTGCAGGTGCTGGGCCGCGGCGAGGACGCGGTGCCCGCCGTCGGCGGCCCAGAACTTGGCAACCGCGACCTCCTGCGCCGCCGGAAGGCCCTCGTCGAGGCGCCAAGCGGCTTCCCAGAGGGTCCAGCGCATCGCCTCGACGTCGATGTAACAGTCGGCCACGCGCTGCTGGACCGCCTGGAACTTGGCGAGCGGACGGCCGAACTGCTCGCGGGTGGACAGGAATTCAGCGGTTATCCGTAGGGCGCGTTCCGCGAGACCGACCTGGAGCGCGCAGAGCCCCACGAGCGCGCGGTCGTGCACCCATCCGATCGCGTCGGGTTCGGACCCCGACTCGACGAGGACGTCGTCCTCGGGGACGGCCGCACCGTCGAGCTCGAGCTGCATCGCGATCTCGCCGCTCGTGACGCGCTGCGTCTGCGCGTCGACGCCGCCGGCGCGCGGGTCGAGGAGGAACAGGCCCGGCTCGCCGCCGTCCGCGATCGCCGGAACGACGACGCGCTCTGCGACGTGCGCGGCGGGAACCGCCGTCTTCGTCCCCTGAAGGCGCCAGGCGTCGCCCTCCCATGTTGCGGCGGTTGTCGGACGGCGCGGGTCGTCGGAGAGCGGCTCGGAGAGGGCGGCGGTCAGGAAGGCCTCGCCGCCGATCACACGGGTGAGGAGGCTCCGGTGCTGCTCGCTCGAGCCGAAACGCGCGAGCGGCTGCGCGCCGAGCACGAGCGTCTCCCACAGGGGCACCGGCGCAACGGTCGCGCCGGCTTGCTCGAGCAGCAGACACAGCTCGACGATGCCGCCTCCGATCCCGCCCTTGTCCTCGAGGATCCCGGCGCCGAGCAGGTTCGCGCGCGCCAGCTCGGCCCAGAGCGTCCGGTCGACGCGGTCGGGGCCGGCCTCGACCTCCTTCAGGCGGTCCTGCGTGGCGTGGCCGTCGAAGATCTCGCGCGCGAGACCGCGCACGGCCTCTTGCTCTTCACTGAAGGCGAGATCCATGTCAGCTCCGGGGCCCGGTTTGGGGGCGGAAGTAGGGAATGGCGTACGTGTCGTCGATCGTCAGGAAGTCGGTCTCAACCGGCATCCCGATCGTCACATCGGCGGGTTCGATACCGGTCATGTTGGCGAGGAGCCGCGTGCCTTCCTCGAGCTCGACCAGCGCCACGATGTACGGGACCTTGAAGCCGGGGACCGGCGGGTGGTGGTGGACGGCGAACGAGTAGAGCTTGCCGCGGCCGCTCGAGCGCACGGTGTCCCATTCGAGCGAGCCGCACGCGCCGCACATCGTGCGCGGCGGGTGGCGCAGTGTCTTGCACGACGCGCAGCGCTGGATCAAGAGCTCGCCGCGCCGCGCGCCTTCCCAGAAGAACTCGGTGTCCTGGTTGATCGCCGGCCGCGGGCGCGCGGCGGGCGACGTATCGACGCCGCTCGAGGCCGGCGGGCGGAACTTGAGGTACCGCTGCATCATCCGGCCGACCACCGCGCCGGTTTGGTCGCAATACGTCGTGACGGTCGAGAAGAAGTGCCCCACGCCGAGCCCGGTGCGCTTCTCCTCCGAGACCTCGTCGATCACGGAGTTCGCGACGACCACTTCGCCGGGCCGGAGGTAGCGCTCGTATGTCTGCTCGCAATTCGTTGCGACGATCGACGTGAAGCCGGCCTCGTCGAGCAGAGCGATCAGCTCGGATTGCGCGTTCTCGGACGGCGGCGCCGGCGGCTTCATTCCGCGCATCGTCCAGACTTGGAGCATCGTGGGCGGCGCGACGACCCCGCCGTGCACGGACCACGACGCGAACTTCTCGTCGGTGTAGACGGGGTTCGCGTCGCCCAGCGCCTCGCACCAGTGACGGATCATCGCTTCGTTCACCGCGTCGGGCGCAGTTTGTTGGGGCCCGGCGCTGCGGCCCACGAACGAACGCAGCTTCTCGAGGAAAGCCGTCTCTGTCTCGGTCGTGCTCATCGGCCCGTCCTCGGCATCCCGAGCCCCGCGGTCGCGATGATCTCGCGCTGCACTTCGTTCACGCCGCCGCCGAACGTCACGACGTACGCCCAGCGGTACATCAGCTCTACGCGATTCCCCAGCACGGCGCCCGGCGATCCGGCCTTGAGGGTCCCGGCTTCGCCGAGCACCTCCATGATCGCCCGGTACACCTCGACGAAGAGCTCGGTGCCGTAGACCTTCACGGCCGACGCGTCGGCCGGGTTGAGGATGCCCTTCGTCAGCTCCCAGGCCAGCCGCCAGTTGAGAAGGCGCAGCGCGTCGAGGCGCGCACGGGCGCGCGCCAGGGTCAGCTGCACCCAAGACCGGTCGATGATCCGTTCTCCGCCGGGGGCGCGCGTCTGCTGGGCCCACGCGACCGTGTCGTCGAGCATCTGCTCCGCCACGCCCGAGCAGGCGAGCGCGAGCCTCTCGTGGTTCAGCTGCGTCGTGATGAGCCGCCAGCCCTCGTTCTCCTCGCCGACGATGGCCGTCGCCGGGACCTTGACGTCCTCGAAGTAGACGGCGTTCGTGCGGCCGTCGTCGAGCGTGTTGATCGGCGTCGTCTTCACGCCCGGCGCGGTCGCTTCGACGATCAGGATCGACAGGCCTTTGTGCTTCGGGACGTCGGGATCGGTGCGCGCGGCCAGCCAGATGAAGTCGGCGTCGTGCGCCCCGGTGGTGAAGATCTTCTGACCGTTCACGATGTAGGAGTCGCCGTCGCGCGCGGCGCGCGTGCGCAAGGACGCGAGGTCGGTCCCGGCGCCGGGCTCGGTGTAGCCGATCGCGAAGAAGATCTCACCGGCCAGGATCGCGGGCAGGAAGCGCGCTTTCTGCTCCGCGCTGCCGTGTTGCATCAGCGTCGGGCCGACGGTGTTCAAGGTCACGAGCGGGATCGGCGCGTCGGCCTTCCGGGCCTCGTCGTAGAAGATGTACTGCTCGATCGCCGAGCGGCCCTGGCCGCCGTACTCCTTCGGCCACCCGACGCCGAGCCACCCGTCCTTGCCGAACTGGCCGACGACGCGTCGAAACTCCGGACCCTGATGTTCGCCGGCGCGCGGGCCGAGCTCCTTGCGGACCTCGGGTGTGAGGACGCGGGCGAAGTACGCGCGTAGCTCGTCGCGCAGCGCGATCTGCTCGTCGTTGTACGCGACGCGCATCAGTCTAAGCGGGGTATGTGCCCGCCCCAGCCCACGAACGACGTCGCGCCGCCGTCCACGATGAACTCGGCGCCGGTGCAATAGGAGCTTTCCTCCGACGCCAGGAAGATCACCATGTTCACGATGTCTTCCGGCTTCCCTGCCCGGCCGAGGGGAACGCCTTTCTCGAAGAGCTTGTCGACGTCGATGTTCTCGAGGCCTTGCGCGCGGGTCATCGGCGTGTCGATGAAGCCCGGATGGATCGAGTTCACGCGGATCTTGTGGCGGCCGAGCTCGACCGCCGCCGCCTTGGTCATCCCACGCACGGCGAACTTGCTCGCGGTGTAGGCGACCAGTCGCGGGAGGCCGCGCAGGCCCTCCACGGACGAGATGTTGATGATCGAGCCGCCGCCCGCGCGTTTCATCGCCGGGACCACGGCCTGCATGCCGAGGAACACACCGACCTGATTCACGTTGATCACCGACATGTACTCCTCGAGCGGCATGTCGGAGAGCTTGCCGAATTTCAGGACGCCGGCGTTGTTGAGCAGGATGTCGAGGCGGCCGAAGGTGCTCTCCGCAGCGTCGACCGCGGCCGGCCAGTCCTCCTTGTTCGTGACGTCGAGGTGGACGTAGTGCCCGGCGTCGCCGAGCTCGTCCGCCAGTGCCTTACCTTCGTCGTCGAGCAGATCGCCGATCGCGACGCGCCCGCCCTCGGCGACGATCGCTTTCGCGGCCGCGGCGCCTTGCCCGCGCGCGCCGCCCGAGATCAGCGCGACCTTGCCGTCGAGACGGCCCACAACGGCCTCCTAGATCCCGAGCCGGGTGGCGAGCAGCTCCCGGTGATAGGTCCCGTCGCCGAAGAGCAGCTCGGAGGACTTGGCGCGCTTGAAGTAGAGGTGCGCGTCGTGTTCCCACGTGAAGCCGATGCCGCCGTGCACCTGGATGTTCTCCGACGCCGCGAAGAAGAACGCCTCCGACGAGTACGCCTTCGCGAGCGGCGCAACCGTGGCGAGCTCCTCGTCGTCCTTCGCGGCCACCCACATCGCGTAGTACGCGGCGGTCCGCGCGGACTCGACCTGCAACAGCATGTCGGCACACTTGTGCTTGATCGCCTGGAACTGGCCGATCGGACGACCGAATTGGATGCGGTCCTTCGCGTACTGCACCGCCATGTCCAAGCAGCGCTGCCCGCCGCCGACGTTCTCGGCCGACAAGCAGACGGCGATCTGGTCGAGCGCCTTGCGCAGCGCCGGCCAGTCCCGGCCCGGCGTTCCGACCGCCTCGGCGCGGACGCCCTTCAGCTCGAGGTCCGCCTGCTTG
>JBASRP010000068.1:0-4005 GCA_049273905.1 Actinomycetota bacterium | reverse complement strand
GAGGAGGCGTTCGCCACCTGGTGGCACGTCGCGCGCTGGGCGCACGGCGGCCGCGTCGTCCTCGAGACGGCCGAGCCGCAGCACCCGGCCGTCCGCGCTCTCGTGCGCTGGGATCCCGACGCGCTGTACCGCTGGGACGCCTCTCGCCGCCGGGAAACCGGGTATCCTCCGTTCGCAGGTCTGGCTCGGATCGACGTGCCACCGGAGCGGGGAGCGGAGATCGCCGCGCACATCGCCTCGCTTCCCGGCGTGACGGTTCTCGGCCCATCGGAGCGGAAGAACCGCGCGGTGGTCGTGGCCCGGGCGCGGTCGCGGAACGCGTTGGTTACCGCGCTGCGACCGCTGGCCGACCGCTGGCGGGCCGACGAGGAGCCGATCCGCGTGGATGTTGATCCGAGAGAGGTGTTGCCCTGATGACGGTGCTGGCGATCCGGAAGTTCGGCGATCCGATCCTGCGATCGCCCGGACTACCCGTGACCGAGTTCGACGATCGCCTCGCCAAGCTCGCCGCCGACATGCGCGAGACGATGCTCGCAGCACCGGGTGTCGGGCTGGCCGCGCCGCAGGTGGGCAATCCGCGCCGCCTGTTCACGTTCGACTCCGGTGAGGATGCCGGCGCGTACGCGAACCCCGAGATCTTGTGGCGCTCCGACGAGACGCAGGAAGGGGAGGAGGGATGCCTGTCCATCCCCGGCATCTACTTCCCGGTCACCCGCGCGATGCAGGTTCGGGTTCGAGCGCAGGCGCTCGACGGCGGCACGATCGAACGCGAAGCCGAAGGATTCCTCGCCCGCATCTTCCAGCACGAGATCGATCACCTCGACGGCGTGCTGTTCGTGGATCGGCTCGACGCCGAGCATCGCCGCGAGGCCATGCGATCGATCCGCGAAGCGGAGCTCGGACTCGCGCACCCTCCGGAGCATCCCGCTCGCGCGCTCTAGCGCCGTGCGCGTCGTCTTCTTCGGAACGCCGGAGCCCGCCTCCGTCGCGCTCGAGACACTCCTCGATTCCATGCACGAGGTCGTCGCCGTCGTTACTCAGCCCGACCGGCCCAAAGGCCGAAGCGGAACACCCGTTCCGTCGCCGGCGAAGGAGAAGGCGCTCGCGGCCGGACTCCCGGTTGTGCAGCCGTCCTCAGCGCGCGACGAAGGGTTCGCCGAGGAGCTCGCACGTTTCGCGCCGGACGTCTGCGCCGTCGTCGCGTACGGACACATCCTTCCCACCGATGTTCTCGCCGTCCCCGCGCGCGGCTTCGTCAACGTCCACTTCTCGCTCCTCCCGAAGTACCGGGGAGCGGCGCCCGTGCAGCGTGCCGTCATGGCCGGAGAGATCGAGACCGGTGTGACGACCTTCCTTCTCGAGCCGACCCTCGACACGGGTCCCATCCTGTCCGTTGCGCGCGAAAGGATCTCTCCCGAGGACACCAGCGCGACGCTGATGGAACGGCTGGCGGCCGTCGGCGCGCGGCTCCTCGTCGACACGCTCGATGCGATGGAGGCCGGAACGCTGCAGCCGCAACCCCAGGATGCCGCCCTCGCGTCACCGGCCCCCAAGATCAAGCCTGAAGAGGGCCTCCTCGACTGGTCGCGACCGGCGGAGGAGATGGCCAACGTGGTTCGCGGACTCAACCCCGCCCCGGGCGCCTACACGACGTTCCGCGGCAAGCGCCTCAAGATCTGGCGCGCCTCACCCGCGGGGAGCCCGGAGAAAGCGCAACCGGGCGCCGTCCTGCCCGCCGACAAGGAAGCCTTCGTCGCGGCGACCGGCGACGGCGCGCTCGCTTTGCTCGAGGTTCAACTCGAGGGGGGCAAACGCCTCGCGGCGGAAGAGTTCGTACGTGGTTACGCGCCGAAAAAAGGGGAGATCCTAGGGTCTTGACGAATCGTTCAGTCTAAAATCGCAAGCAGGAGGACCCCTGGACCTCACGTACAAGCTCGCGCCCTCGATCCTCGCCGCCGACTTCGCACACCTCGCCGACCACGTGGCCGCGGTCGAACAGCATGCCGACCACCTCCACGTTGACGTGATGGACGGGCATTTCGTGCCCCCGATCACCATCGGTCCGGTCGTGGTGAAAGCGCTACGGCGCATCACCGCGCTGCCGCTCGAGTGCCACCTGATGGTCACCGAACCCGAGAAGCAGGTGGAGCAGTTCGCCGAAGCCGGCGGCGATTCCGCGGTATGGCACCTCGAATCCCCGCCGGATCCGCGTCCCGTCTTGCGTCGCGTGCGGGATCTCGGCATGAAGGCCGGACTCGCGATCAACCCCGAAACCCCTTTCGAGTCTGTCCTCCCGTACCTCGAAGAGATCGATGTCCTCAACGTGATGACGGTCAACCCCGGGTGGGCGGGCCAGAAGTTCCTCCACGAGGTGCTCCCCAAGATCCGCGCCGCGCGCGAGCACATCGCCTCCGCCGGGCTTGCGATCGATATCTCGGTCGATGGCGGCGTCAACCTCGAGACGGCGAAGCTTTGCCTCGACGCCGGCGCCAACGTGCTCGGCGCGGCGACCGCGATCTTCGGGCAGCCGGATGTCACCGCCGCCGCGACGGGGCTGAAGAAGCTCATGACCGAGCACGCGACCCAGTCGGTGTGAGCGATGGGCGAGAAGATCCTCGTTGCCGACGATGATGACGCGATCCTCCGGCTCGTGGAGATCAACCTCAACCTCGACGGCTACGAGGTGGTCACCGCCTCGGACGGCGAGGAGGCGCTGCGTCTGGTCCACGAACACCTGCCGGCGCTCGTGTTGCTCGACGTGATGATGCCGAAACTCGACGGCTACGAGGTCTGCGAGCGCATCCGCGCGGACGGCCGAACGCGACACATCAACGTGATCATGCTGACCGCCAAGTCACTCTCGGCCGACAAGATCGTGGGGCTGACCGCCGGCGCCGACGACTACGTGCTGAAACCGTTCGACCCGATGGAGCTCGTCGCCCGCGTGCGGTCGACGTTGCGTCGCTCCCGCGAGATGCGCGCCATCTCGCCTCTGACGGGACTTCCCGGCAACGTGCAGATCGAGGACGAGATCCGACACCGGTACGGTGCCGGAGAACCCCTCGCCGTCTGCTACGCGGACCTCGACAACTTCAAGGGATACAACGACCGGTACGGCTTCCTCGAGGGCGACCGGGCGATCGAGTACACGGCCGAGATCTTGCGTGAGGTCGCCGAGTCGTTCCCCGGATCCTTCCTCGGGCACGTCGGCGGCGACGACTTCGTGCTGGTGGTCCAGGCGGACGAGGCCGAGTCCGCGTCCCAGAAGGCGATCGAGCTCTTCGACGCCGGCACCCGGAAACTGTACGAGCCGGAGGATGCCGCACGCGGTTACATCGAGGTCGAGGACCGTCGCGGCCGGATGATGCGGTACCCGCTCATCTCGCTGTCGATCGGAGTCGGGCTGAACGACGAGTCGGTCCGTGACTACCGTGAGATCGTCGACGCCGCGACCGAGATGAAGTCCTTCGCTAAGCGCCAGGCGGGCAGCGTCTATGCGCTGGACCGCCGGACCCACGAAACGCCTTAAGCGCTGCTCAAAGACCTGGTGATCCGGCTGCTTGGCCCCCTGGTATGCTCATCTTCGAAGGGTCCAATAGGGCGCTTTCGGGGCGGGGCGGAAGTCCCCACCGGCGGTGAAAGCCCGCGACCCGGCCGGGTCTTCGACAGGAGGATCGGCCGGCTGATCCGGTGAAACTCCGGGGCCGACGGTCATAGTCCGGATGGGAGAGGGCGCGATGTGGGCTCAGCCGAGAGCCCGGGCGACGGAAAGTTCCGCACCCGCGGACGGCTGCGCTCGCGTCTTGTCGTCCTCCCGCACGCGGTGGGTGGGTGGACAGAGGAGACGATGAGCACGGCTGAAACGAGCTTGATGCGGCGGGCCATCCGCCTCGCGCAGCGGGGCCGCGGCCTCGCAAGCCCCAATCCTCCGGTCGGCGCGCTGATCGTGCGCGACGGCACGGTCGTCGGGCAGGGTTTCCACCGCGGACCGGGCACCGCGCACGC
>JBASRP010000066.1:0-3792 GCA_049273905.1 Actinomycetota bacterium | reverse complement strand
AGTGGGTCACCGTCGCGATCGCGACCGGGATGGGCGAAGCGCGCAACGCTCTGGTCGCGCGCGCGGCCGACGCGATTATCGCCGTGGGCGGCGAGTTCGGGACGCTGTCCGAGATCGCGCTCGCGCTGAAGCTCGGACGGCCGGTGATCGGGATCGACACCTGGGAGATGACGCGCAGCGGGATGACGGTGGATCCGATCCTGCGCGCGCGCGACGCCGCGCACGCGGTCGAGCTGGCTTTCGCGCGGGTCGGTTAGAAGTGGATGAGCAGGCGCCGCACGTGCGCGGCGGAGAGGAATGCCAGCAGCCCGCCGGCGA
Source organism: Actinomycetota bacterium (assembly GCA_049273905.1). Classification (GTDB taxonomy): domain Bacteria; phylum Actinomycetota; class AC-67; order AC-67; family AC-67; genus JBASRP01. Next base: position 3,474 of record JBASRP010000066.1, on the reverse strand, counting down.
CCGGCAACATGATCGTGCGGTAGTTCGGCGGCTCCTCGGAGAACGCCGCCGCCTCGCTGCGCGCGTTCGGCAGTGACGTCTTGCCGCCGCCTATCACGAGCGTCTTCGGTGCGTACGGCAGGTTCTCGTCGTAGGTGCCCGTGTAGAAGTCGTTGTAACTCGAGCCGCCGCTGCCGCCGAAGGAGAGGACCCGCGTGTTGCCGCGGCTTCCGCCCGACGGAGTCGATCCGCCGGTGTTGCTGCTGCCGCCGCCGCCGGGCTTCGGCGTCGGTGAACCGCCGCTCGTCGGCGAGTCGGTCGGCGTCGGTGTGGGCGTCGGCTTCGTCAGCGTGACGGACTGGACGTCGCTGCTGTTCGACTTGACGCAGCGGGCGTTCCCGCACGCGTCGCCCGAGCCGGACGGCGCCGAACGGACGGCGACGATCTTGTAGGAGTAAGACCCGCTGTACTCGGCGGGGAACGAGGACGGGCCGTCCTGCGCCACGCAGGTGGTCTCGCCGCACGCGCTCGGAGGAACGAGGGCGGTGACGGTGCCGTCGGAGCCCGTCCGCGTGACCTCGTAGCTGATGATGTCTTCCTCGGGGTTCGTCTTCCACTTCAGCGTGACGACCGCGGAGCCGTCGGACGCTGCGGCCGGCGCCGCGCTCCAGTCAGGCTTCACGGGCTGATTGGCGACCTTCACATCGGCCTTGGTCGGGTACTGGCTCGACCCGTGCAGGAGGCAACTGTTGTCGGTGACCGTCATACGGACCGAGTACACGCCGTTGAGCGCGAGCGGCTCGGTGTCCCACGGGGTCGACGGGCCACCGCTCCACGAGTTGCCATTCGACGTACTAATCGACGAGTAGGACTTCGAATAGCCGCCCGGGCCGGTGATCGAGAACTTGATGTCGGAGAATCCGTTGGAGCAGTTGGAATTGGCCTGGCCGCGGATCGTGTGCTCGAACGCGATGGCTTTGCCGTCCGAATCGTAGTGACCCGCGAGCACGGACCCGTTGGACGGCGCGGTCACATATGTCGAGCTCGTGGTGACCTGCGCCGCGGCGGGCCACACCCCGGCAGCGAAAACCATGAGGAGACCGAGCAGCATCCCCCGTACGAATCGTCCCATCATCAGGCCTCTGACCAGCGGTTTTTTGGGTTTCGTCAAGTATAACGTTCGACGGACGAACCGGTTATGCAGTTCATCCCCGGTATCGCCTGGACTGATACGCGGCGATGTGTCCGATTCCGGGACGAACCGGGGCGGCTAGTCGGCGGCCAGCTCCTCCGCCCACGCCCGGCGCCCGAGGTAAGCCTCCTCGACCCGCGTATCGCCGGCCAGCTCGGAGGCTGTCCCCTCCAGAACGAGCGCGCCGAGCTCGAGCACGTAGAGCCGGTGCGAGAACGAGATCGCCAGGTTGGCGAGCTTCTCGATCAGGAGCAGGGTCGTGCCGTCCCGCCAGATCTCGCGGAGGAGCTCGAACACCTGGGTCACGAGGATCGGGGCGAGGCCCATCGACGGCTCGTCGAGGATCATCAGCCGCGGCCGGCCCATCAGACCCCGTGCGATCGACAGGATCTGCTGCTCTCCGCCGGAGAGCGTGCCGGCCGCCTGCCCGCGCCGTCGACCAAGCACCGGGAAGCGCTCGAGCATGTCGGCGAGGTTCCGTTGCACGCGCGCGCGGTCGCTCCGGTAGGCGTGGGCGCCGAGGAGCAGGTTCTCGCTGACCGTCTGATCGGGAAAGACTTCGCGCCCGGTGGGGACCTCGACGACGCCGCGCGCGACGATCGCGTGGGCGGGCAGGCCGGTCAGTTCCTCGCCTTGGAAGCGAACGCTGCCGCGGACGTGCGGCACAAGGCCGGCGATCGCTCCGACTAGGGTCGTCTTGCCGGCTCCGTTCGATCCGAGGATCGTCACGATCTCGTGCTCGCGCACCGCGAGCGACACGCCGTGGACGACGTCGATCTGTCCGTCGTAGGACGCGTGCAGGTCGGCGACGCGCAGCAGCTCGAAGGGCGGCAGCGCCGACTCCTCGACCTTCTTGCGTTTGCTAGGCAACGCCGGCTCCCAGGTACGCCTCGATCACGGCCTTGTCCGTCCGAACCGTCGCCGGGTCGCCCTGCGCGACGACGCGGCCCTCGTCGAGAACCGTGACCTCGTCCGCGAGCGAGAGCACGAAATTCATGTGGTGCTCGACGAGCAGGATCGTCAGGCCGTTCGCGCGCAACCGTTTGAGGAACCGGCCGAGCTCGAGGATCTCGGGTTCGTTCCGCCCGGCCGCCGGCTCGTCGAGGATGAGGAGCGACGGCTGCAGCGCGAGAGCCCGCGCGAGCTCGAGCCTCTTGCGCTGTCCGAACGAAAGCGCGCTCGCGAGATCGCTTTCGCGACCGCCGAGCCCGACCGCCGCGAGGATCTCGCGCGCTTCACGTGTAGCTTCAGCGTCGCGCGCGCCGCGCAGACCGAGGGCGCCCGCGGCGAGGCCACCGCTCGTGCGCGTATGTGCTCCGGTGAGCACTGTGTCGAGCGCCGTCATCGACCCGAACAACGCAACCTGCTGGAAGGTTCGCGCGACGCCGAGCCCGGCGATCGCATGCGGCGCCTCCCCCGAGAGCACGCGGCTCGCGAGCGCAACCTCGCCGGCATCCGCGCGCACGTACCCGGTGATGCAATCGAGGAGCGTCGTCTTCCCGGATCCGTTCGGCCCGATGAGCGCATGGATCGTCCCGACCCGCACCGCGAGCGACACGTCGTTCAGCGCCCGCAATCCGCCGAAGCTCTTCCCCACACCGCGCGCGACGAGCAGCGGTTCCCCGGCGCCGACGCCACTCGCCCGCACCGCCCCCGACCACGTTGGGGTCTCGATCTCGGGCGTCCCCACGCGCGGCGGCGACGTGCGCGGCACACGTTGCGCGATCCGCCGGATCCCCCCGACCACCCCATCCGGCCACCGGAACACCACGAGCAACGCCACGGGCCCCCACGCGATGAGCTGATACCGCTCGAGCCACGAGAACGCCGACGGGAAGAGGTCCGCCGGCCCGACGATCAGCAACGCCCCCACCGCCCCGCCGTACGGCGACGCGAGCCCGCCCAGCACCGCCGCGAGCAACAACACCACCGACACGTTGGGATCGAACTGCCCCGGCGCGATGAATCCTTCCGTGTGCGCGAAGAGCCCTCCCGCCGCGCCCGCCACCGCGGCCGACGCGACGAACGCGACGAGCTTCGCCCGGTAGACGGAGATGCCCGACGCAAGCGCGCCCGTCTCGCTGTCGCGCACAGCGCGGAACGCGCGTCCCGCGCGCGCGTCGCGCAGGTTCCCCACCTTGTAGAGAGCGATCGCGAGCGCCGCCATCACGAGAACGCTCGCGCCGAGCGGCCCGAGGGCGTGCCCGAAGAAACTCGGCGGCGGCACGTCGGGAAGGCCGAAGTCGCTCCCCGTCAGCGATGCGGTCTCCCGGATGATCTGCCAGACGATGAACCCGCCGCCC
>JBASRP010000060.1:0-2410 GCA_049273905.1 Actinomycetota bacterium | reverse complement strand
TGTTTAGATGGGGAGAATTTTTTTTACCTCTTTTATTATTTTAGTTTGACACGCTTCCGCCAGTTCGGATCTTCGGTTTTTTGAAGTTTAAAATTAAGGCAATTATTGCTTCAATCTTAGCTTCTGTTGGTCCTTCACTTTCTTTTTACTTAATTTTTCAAAAACTCCTTTTTCTCTCTTTCTACCTCATTCTAGGTCTTAAAATAGGTTTCCAAGAACCTGTGTTAGTTTGTGTTCAATTTAGGAGGTCAAAATGAATCTTCCAGTCAATTTAAGAAAAACCAGCGATGATTCCCTAATCTCTGAATTAAAAGATTTAGTTAAAAGGGAAAGAGAAGTTCTTACCCAAGTCCTGCATTATTTAAAAGAATTAGAAATTAGGAAGTTATACTTACAAAATGGATATCCTTCATTGTTCGCCTATTTAACTGATGAATTAGGTTATTCCGAAGGGGCCGCCCAACGCAGGATCCAAGCCATGCGCTTAATCAAAGACCTCCCTGAGGTGGAAAAGAAGATTGAATCGGGGGAATTGTCCCTGAGTGTGGCAAGTCAAGTACAGGGATTTATACAAAGGGAAAATACTAAACGAAAAGAACAAAAAACCCAAACACTGACTCCTATAGAAAAACTTGAATTAGTAGAGAAGCTAGAAGGCACCTCTTCTAGAACCTGTGAAACGAAATTGGCCGCGCTAGACCCTGAATCTAGTATCCGTGAGAAAACCCGAATTTTAACCCCAGAAAAAACTCTAATCCAGTTTATTGCTGGTCACGAATTAATGGCAAAGATCAACCGCCTCAAATCCCTAATCTCTCACCAAAATCCCGAAGGCCGCTACGATATCCTCTTCGAAAAAATAATCGAACTGGCGTTAGACAAACATGACCCTGCAAGGCGGGAAAAAAGACGTCGACAAAAGCAATCAAGCCACCAGCCCGGGGCCCGTAAGGAGCCCAAGGTGCTGGGGGGACATCAAGCAACCAATTCCCCCAAGGCACCCAGCCCAAGCACCGAATCCATAACCAAACTATCACCGCCGCCGTCGGCGGTAGAAACAAAACACCCCTCTCCCAAGGGGAGAGGGGCAGGGGTGAGGGGGAAAGTGGAGCATAAGCGTTACATCCCTATTTATCTAAGAGATAAAATCTGGGAAAGAGACCAAGGAAAGTGTCAGTATCAAAATAAGCAATCAGGCAAAGTGTGTGGGTCTAATCATTTGATAGAAATCGATCACCGATTTCCCTTTTCTTTGGATGGAGAGAATTCCGAGGAAAACCTTCAACTTCGATGTAGGGCCCATAATCAATATCAGACTGATTTAATTTTCAGTTAAAACTACTGTTGAACAAAGTTCTAAAGGTGGATATAAAAAATCATGGCCAAAGACTGGAAAGCCCAAATCAAGGATTTGCAAGCCAAACTTGAGACCGTCCGGAGGCGGCTTTGACCTGGAGTCTAAGCAAAAGCGCGTCGAAGAAATCGAAAAAGTAAGTGTCGAACCCGGTTTTTGGAATGATGCCGAGAAAGCCAAAGCCCTTTCCAAGGAATTGGATCAGGCCAAATCCGATCTTAAAATTTATCAATCGCAAAAATCCGCGGTGGAAGAGGCGGAAGTGCTCGGTGAGTTGGCCGAGGAAGACGGCGGTGAAGCGGCATGGGCCGAGGCCGAAGCCAAGAGCGAAGCGGCCGAGCGCGGTCTGGAGGCGGTGGAGTTTCGTCTCATGCTCTCCCAGCCGGAAGACCGCTTGGGGGCGATCCTGACCATCAACGCAGGGGCCGGCGGAACGGAGTCCTGCGATTGGGCCGAGATGCTCGCCCGCATGTATTTAAGGTATTGTGAGCGACAGGGTTTCCACACCACCGAACTCGATCGCAGTCCGGGTGAAGAGGCGGGGATCAAGTCCGCCACCTATTCGGTGGAGGGGGATTTCGCCTATGGCTTTCTCAAGGCGGAAAGCGGCGTGCATCGCTTGGTCCGCATCTCGCCCTTCGATTCCAATAAGCGGCGGCATACTTCCTTTGCTTCGGTCTTTCTTTCTCCCTTGGTGAATGACGAGATCACCATCGAGATCAATCCGAGTGATATCCGCATCGATACCTATCGCGCGGGAGGGAAGGGGGGACAGAACGTCCAGAAAAACGATACGGCGGTGCGCATCACCCATCTTCCGACCAACACCGTGGTGCAATGTCAAAACGAGCGTTCGCAGAATCGCAACAAGGAATCCGCCATGAAGGTGTTAAAATCGCGACTCTACGAATTGGAATTGGAAAAACGCCGCGCGGAAAAAGCTGCCTTTGAGGCGGGCAAAAAGAAAATCGAATGGGGTTCCCAAATTCGCTCCTACGTCCTTCATCCCTACAAGATGGTCAAAGATCACCGCACCGACGCGGAGACGGGTAACGC
>JBASRP010000051.1:0-3708 GCA_049273905.1 Actinomycetota bacterium | reverse complement strand
CTGGAGCGCGCGCTGACGCTCGCGTCCGAGCGAGGGTCGCCGGCCGGCCGGTGCGAGCTGCTCGCGATGCTCGCGATGGAGTGCGCGCGGTTCGGCGCGGACCTCGGCGACGAGGAGTTGCTTGCGGCGGCGGAAGGATGGGCCGACGAAGCGATCAAGCTGTCGCACGCTCTTCCCGAGTCGGATGCGCCGTGGATGGGCGAGGCCGAGGCAGCGCTCGGGCAGATCGCACGCGCGCGCGGCGACAACGACGCCGCGTTCCATCATGGCATGGCGTCGATCGGCGAACTCCGTCGCACGCGTCAGCTGTACGCGTTCTTGAATCTCGAGTGGCGGTTCTTGACGGCGCGCGCCGTCGAAGGATTCGACGACCCGTTGATCACGGAGTTCATCATGGGCGCGCGGATCGATCTGATGATGGCGGCGTACCAGACCGCCGACGACTCGATCCGTGCGAAGTGGCTCGCGAGCCCGATCATCTCGGAGCTCGGCCGGCGTTCGGGCTTGGGGGAGGCGCTGCGCACCGAGGACTCCGGTGCGACGGTCGAGGTCGGTCTTCCGGAGCGCGGCGTGGCCATCCTGCGGCGCGTCATGGCCGGAGAGACCAACAAACAGATCGCGTCCGCGATGGATATCGAGGAGTCCGAGGTGGCGAAGGAGCTGTCGGCGGTGTACGAGGAGCTCGGCGTCTCGTCCAAGGCGCAGATGAGCGTGGCGGCATTGAAGAAGGGGATCGCCTGATGATCCGGGTCCGGGTCGACCGTCACCGGTGCATCGGCGCCGGGACGTGCATCTTCCTCGCTCCGACCGCCTTCAAGTGGCGCGAGGGCGAGTTCCTCAAAGCGGATGTTCTCGATCCCGAGACCGTCGAGGAAGAGATCCTCATCGACGCGATCGCGTCCTGTCCGACGCAGGCGATCGAGGTTGAGTGGAGCGAGGATCCGGCGCCGTGGGCGTCGAACAGCAGGCGGCGCTTCAGCTAGCGGACTTCACGCCGGCGAACATCTCGCGCGGGATCGAGGGATCGAACTCGGAGTGCTCGTAGGGGAGCGTCGTCGCGTCCATCCCCGCTCGGTCGATCAACCGCAGCCACGTCGCGCGCGGGAAGAGTCCGAAGCGTTGCTCGTCGAGGTAGGTCCTCGTCTGGCCGTTCTCTTTCGTGACCACGACGAACGTGACGTCGGTTTCGGTCGCGCCGGCCGGGAGCGGCGCCGCCCACTCCAGGTACCGCAACGATCGCCCGGCATCGTCGTTCCCGCCGTGCTGGGTGAACGGCCGGTAGGACTCTGCGGTGTCGTCCGGAACGAAGAGCGCGACGCCGCCGGGCCGCAGATGCGCGGCCGCGGTTTCGATCGCCGCCGCCAGGTCGGCCTGGGTCGTCAGATACATGATCGCGTCGTGGATCAGCACCGCGTCGAAGGTTCGCCCGAGCCGCAGCGTGCGCATGTCTCCGTTAACGTGCTCGCAGTCTGGATTGAGCGCCCGGCTCACCGCGAGCATGTCCTCCGAGATGTCGGTGAGCGTCATCACGAACCGCTTCTTCAGGAAGCTGGCGTTGTTGCCGCCGCCGCTCCCGAGCTCGAGGACCTCACGCAGCTCACGTCGCGCCAGCTTGTCGAACGCGGCGACATAGCTCGCGGCTTCCTCCGCGTATTCCTCAGGCGGGGAGAGCAGCGGCCACCAGCGGGCAAGCTCGCCGTAAAGCTTCACCGCTTGCTACAAGCGCAACGGTTTGACGGGCGCGGCGACGGCCATCGGCTCCTCGCGCCAGCGCTCGGGCTGGACGTCGATGTAGAGCTCGATCTCGTTGCCGTCGGGGTCGGCGATGTAGAGGCTGTGCGTCACCGTGTGGTCGGACATCCCCAGCACCGGTACGCCGTTCTCCTCCAACTTCTTGTACGCGTCGCGCAGCTCGTCGTCGGTCGTGCCGACCTTCAGGCCGAAGTGGTACATGCCGACGCGCCGCCCCTCGGGGATGGGCACCGCGTTCGCCCCGACCTCGAGCAAGAGCAGCTCGTGGTGCGTGCGGCCGGACGAGAACATCGCGCCCATGCCGCCGAACTCGGCGACCTCCCGCCAACCCAGCACGTCGCGGTAGAAGTGCCGGGACCGCTGGATGTCGCGGACGTACAGGACGATGTGGCCGAGCTCTTTGACTTCCATCAGTAGACCTCCAGGCAAACCTTGGCCGGTCGCGTACGGACAGCCTAACGCCGCGGCCCGAAGGAGGTATTCCGGAAAACCGGTGGACAGCGCCGATGTGGTCGGAGAGGCTTGCGCCGAACGACGATGGGGGAGGTCGGATGGACGCGACGGGACGGAACGCTCTTCTCGAGAAGTACGCGACGGGTGCCGCGGCGTTCCGTGACGCGCTCGCGGGTATCACGGACGACGAGCTCGACGCGCGGCCCGGCCCCGACGAGTGGACGGCCCGCGAGATCGTCCATCACACGGCCGACGCGGAGATGCGCGCCGCGATCCGGCTCCGCCAGCTGATCGCGGAAGACGATCCCGTGATCCAGGGCTACGACCAAGACAACTACACGCGCGCCCTGCACTACGACCGCGCGATCGAAACGTCGCTCGCCGCCGTCGAGGCCGCGCGACAGACGAGCGCCGAGCTCCTGCATCTCCTCACGGAAGATGAGTGGAAGCGAACGGGCACGCACACCGAGAGCGGCCCCTACGGTGTCACGGACTGGCTGGCGATCTACGCGGCGCACGCGCACGATCACGCCGATCAGATCCGCCGGTCGCGCGCGTCCGCCCGCTGAGGCGTACGCGGGCGAGGCGTTCGCGCAGCACACGTCGCGGTGTCGCCGCTACCTTGATCCGCCCGCCGCGATAGAGCACGCCGCCGCGGACGACGCGCTGCCACAACGCCATCCACGACGTGACGGCTCGCTCGAGCGCCCAGAGAGGTGCGAAGAACGAGGCGCGAGCCGGGAACACCGTCACGCCGCCTGCTCGGCGGCGCCCGACCTCCGCGAGGATCACCGACCCCACTACGCCGGCCACGATCGGTTCTAAGCCTCCCAGTACGAGACTAAAGGCGATCGCCGGAACGATCGCGAGGAACACCGCCAGCCTCCCCGGCAACGCCAGATCGTCGTACGCCTGTCGCACGCGCTGCGACCAGAAGTGCCGGCTCGTCGGCGGCAGCCGGCGCACGTAGAGATCGAGCGGCATCACGATCCGCCCGCCGGCCTCCTCGATCGTCCGCCGCAACTCGAGGTTCTCGAACATCACATCGCCGTCGTAGCCACCGCAAGCGAGGAGAGACGACCGCCGCACCGCGAGGGTCCCTGGGTAATCGTGCGAGACGGCCCGGTTCAGCAGCGTCCGTCCCGTGTCCCACAGCGCGTGCCACGGCAGCGGCTCGAAGTAGTTCTGCGGCCAGACGAGGTCGGCGTCCTCGAGGAGCGCAGCGACGCGCGAGAGCCCGCGTTCGTCGTAGCGCACGTCGTCGTCGGCGACGACGACCGTCTCGTTTTGCGCAAGCTCCATGCCGGTCAGCACGCCGTCCACCTTCGGCATCACGAAGTGGAAGCGGGGGTCGGGATGAACGTGCGTCGCGATGTCGTGCCACGCGAGCGCGTGGCGTTCGAACAGTGGGGAGGGAGAACCGTCCACGACGACGACGTCGTCGACGGAGCGCGCGAGCCGCCGCAGGTATGCGGTCAGCTCGTCGAGACCGGTGTCATCCTC
>JBASRP010000044.1:0-9015 GCA_049273905.1 Actinomycetota bacterium | reverse complement strand
GGACATACCGAAGCGTCGTGCGACCTGGCGCGTCTGGCGGGCTTCGAACCGGCCGGCGCGATCTGCGAGATCATGAATCCCGATGGCTCGATGGCGCGCCTCCCCGATCTGATCGAAGTGGCGCGCGCGCACGGCCTGCACCTGATCACCATCGCCGACCTGATCGCGTACCGGTTGCGCTTCGAGGCGCAGGTGCGCCGCCTCGCCGAGGCCGAGATCCCGACGCCGTACGGTCCGTTCCGCGCCATCGCGTACGACTCGAAGCTCGACGATCGGCAGCACATCGCGTTGGTCTACGGCGAGCCGGAAGGCAAACCCGACGTCCTCGTGCGGATGCACTCCGAGTGTCTCACGGGCGACGTGTTCGGGTCGCTGCGATGCGACTGCGGGGCGCAGCTGCAAGAAGCGATGCGACGCGTGGCCGTCGAAGGTGAAGGCGTCATCGTCTACATCCGCGGCCACGAAGGTCGTGGGATCGGGATGATGCACAAGCTGCGCGCGTACAGGCTGCAGGACCTCGGGTCCGACACGGTCGAGGCGAACCTCGAGCTCGGGTTCCCCGCCGACTCGCGTGACTACGGGACCGGTGCCCAGATCCTGGTCGACCTCGGCCTCTCGACGCTGCGGCTGCTGACGAACAACCCGGCGAAGCGTGCGGGCCTCGAGGGCTACGGCCTCGCTATCGTCGAGCGCGTCGAGCTCGAGACCGTGCCGACGCCGCAGAACCTCCGCTACCTCCGCGCGAAGCGCGACAAGCTCGGGCACGACCTCGACATCGAGCGCCTCGGCTCGTCGTACGCGTAGGCTGGGCGCGCCATGGCGGACACGATCGTGATCGTCGGTATCGGCGGGACGACGCGCGCCAACTCCTCGACTGAGAAGGCTCTGCGGTTCGCGCTCGGTGTCTGCGAGAAGGACGGCGCGGAGACGATCCTGTTCGACGGTCCGACACTGGCCCGGCTGCCGCACTACGCGCCGGAAAAGCCCGACCGGTCGACGGAAGCCGTCGATCTTGTCGAGGCCTGCCGTCGCGCGGATGGATACATCGTCGCCACGCCCGGCTATCACGGCACGATCTCGGGCATGGTGAAGAACGCGATGGACTACACCGAGGACCTCCGCGAGGACCCGGAGCCGTACTTCTCCGGCCATCCCGTCGGGTGCATCGCGACCGGCGCCGGATGGCAGGGGACAGTCTCGGCGATGGAGGCTCTCCGTTCGGTCGTGCACGCTCTGCGGGGATGGCCGACGCCTTTGGGTGCCGCCATCAACACCTCGCAGCCGGTGTTTTCTCCCGACGGCGACCCCACCGACGAACGCGTCCAGTTCCAGCTCACGACCGTCGCCCAAGACGTCATGCAGTTCGTGCGCTGGAAGCGCGCGGCCAGCGACGCCTCGTAGCGCTTCCCCCCGGCAACAACGCGAGCAGTGACCGAGGCTCACGCTGAGTTGACCCCTTGTGCCAGCTTTTGGGAGAATTCGCGCCCAGTCGAGCCAAAAGGGGGCAGTCATGCGGGGTGCTCGTCGCATCGCCATCCTCGCCGTCGTGACGGCGGTAGTCATGCTCGCGGGCCTGGTCGCGCCTTCCGCGGCGTCCGCGAGCGGGTCCATCAAGGTCTTGCTCTCCGGCCTCAATTCGCCGAAAGCCTTGACGTTGGCCGGGCCGAATGGACTGGTCGTCGGCCAGGGCGCGTTCGGCGCCCCGGGCCCCGTCCTCGAGTACAACCGCAAGACGCGCCAGGCGACGCCACTCACTCCGCCCGTCAACGTGGTCGATCTCATCACGACGGACGACGGCGGCGCGTGGGCCCTCGCGGAGGGCGGCGACCTCATCCGCCACTCCCCGGAGGGGACCGACACCGTCGTGGTCAACATCCCCGAATACCAGGAGACCGATCCCGATCCGTACGACCAAGAGGACGCACCGACGGAATCGAACCCGTACGGGCTCGCGGCACTTCCTAACGGCGACGCGTTGGTCGCAGATGCCGCCGGGAACGACCTCCTTCGCGTAACGCAGGGAGGGGACGTCACAACCGTGGCCCGCTTCGACGTTGAGGCGGTCTCGACGGATCACGTCCCGGCGGAGTTCGGCCCCCTGCCGCCGACGATCGACGCTGAAGCGGTTCCGACCGCGGTGACGCTCGGACCGAACGGCTGGGTCTACGTGGGCCAGCTGAAGGGGTTCCCGTTCAAACCCGGCACCTCGCGCGTGTGGGCCGTGAACCCGGACGCCGACGGTGCGCTCTGCTCGGCGGAGACGCCCGACCCCGACTGCAAGATCGCGTACGAGGGCTTCACCGCGATCCAGGACATCTACTTCCTTCGCCAGACGGCGACCCTCTACGTGTACGAGCTCGCGCGGGATGGCGTCCTGGCCTTCGAGGCTGGGTTCGAGAGCGGTGACTTCCCACCGGCTGTGCTTCTCGAGGTGAAGAAGAACAAAACCACCGAGCTCGCGAAGGGGAAGCTTTCGGAGCCCGGAGGCATAGTCGCGCTGAACCGTGGTGAGGTGTTCGTGACCGACGGTATGTTCGCTTGCTCGGGGCCCGAAGGAGCGCCGCCCTGTGAAGGCCGGCTCGTCGAGGTGCACCGCTAACGCGATCGAACGAAACAGCGAGGGCCGCGTGATCCGCGGCCCTCGCTGTTTCCCGGGAACACCGTACGCAGAGGTGCCTGCCATGGCAGGCATGGCAGGCATGTCAGGCAGTGCCGGGGTCAGGCGAAACGCGGCCTGCCCTTGAAAATCTGACGACCCGTCAGATATGCTTGTGACCTGCGCAAACGTGCTTCTTGGAGGTCGTCGTGAACCTCGAATGGTCGCCTGAAGAGAAAGCCTTCCGCTCGGCCGTCCGTGCGTTCATCGCCAGCACCGCCGGCCCCGAGGTCGCCGACCCGCGGCGCGACGGCATGGGCCAGCTCGTGGATTCGCCGGAGCGACGCGCGTTCATGAAGACGCTCTCGGAGCAGGGCTGGATCGGGATGTCGTGGCCGAAGGAGTACGGGGGCCAGGAAGCCCCCGGCGTCTTCGAATATCTGTTGAACGAGGAGCTCGCCGCGGCCGGCGCACCGTTCATCGGCAAGGGCGTCGGGATCGTCGGCAAGACGATCATCCGGCACGGCAACGAACGCCTGAAGAAAGAGTTCCTGCCGAAGATCCTCGGCGCCGAGGTCGAGTTCGCGATCGGCTACTCGGAGCCGAACGCCGGATCAGACCTCGCGTCGATGGCGATGCGCGCGACGAAGGCTGAGGGCGGCTGGATCCTCAACGGGCAGAAACGGTTCACAACCTCGGCGCACTTCGCGGATTGGTATTGGGTCGCCGCGCGCACGGATCCGGACGCCCCGAAGCACAAAGGCATCACGCTGTTCCTCGTGCCGATGAACGCGCCGGGCATCACGATCACGAACATGCCCACGATCGGCGACGAGCGTACGAACGAGGTCTTCCTTGACGACGTGTTCATCGACGACGACCACGTCGTGGGCGAGGTGAACAAGGGTTGGTACTACATCTCCGAAGCGCTCGACTTCGAGCGCTTCACGCTCTTCACGGTGTCGGCCTACATCAAGCGCTACGAGCGCCTGCGGGACTGGGTGCGCGAGGCGACCGTCGACGGCAAACCGCTGCGCGAGGATCCGCACGTGCGCCGCTGGATGGCGCACGCCGCGAGCGAGATCGAGGTCGCCCGGACGTTGTGCCTGCGCGTGATCTCGAAGGCCGCCGCGGGGGAAGTACCGAACCTCGAGAGCGCGATGTTCAAGCTGTTCACGACGCAGCTCGGGCAGAAGATCGCCGACGAGTTCCTGACCACGACCGGCGCGGCCGGGGCGCTGAAGCGCGACCAGCCACATGCGCCGATGGATGGCCGGTTCGAGTTCACGTACCGCTACTCGGTCGTCGACACGGTCGGTGCGGGGACGAACGAGGTGCAGCGCAACATCATCGCGCGGCGGGGCCTCGGGCTCCCGGACCCTTCCTGAGGGTCCGAGCGTGGCGTTCGCGGGGCTCCTCGACGGCGTGACCGTCCTCGACCATTCCACGGTCGGGCCGGCGGCGCGCGCGACAGCGGCGCTGCGCGATCTCGGAGCGACGGTGATCAAGATCGGAGCGCCGGCGTCTGCCGCCCGCATCGACCCGCCGTTCTACGCGTACGGCGCGCACCGCGACATGAAACGGGTGCGCGTGGATCTGAAGTCGGCGGAGGGCGTGGCGCGGTTCCTGTCGCTCGTGCACGAGTCTGACGCGGTCGTGGAGGCGTTCCGGCCGGGCGTCGCCGACCGGATCGGCGTGGGATACGAGGCGTGCCGCAGCGTGAACGCGCGCATCGTCTATTGCGCGATCTCGGGCTACGGGTCGACGGGTCCGTACGCGGCGTGGGCCGGGCACGACATCAACTACCTAGCCGTCGGCGGCTTCCTTGCGACGCAGGGGCGGCGCGCGGATGGCGGCCCCGCGTTCCCCGGCGCCACGATCGCCGACGCCGCTGCGGGAGGGCTGCAGGCAGCGCTGGCGATCGCGGCGGCGCTCGTGCGGAGGAACGCAACCGGGGAGGGGTCGTTCCTCGACGTCTCGACGGTCGACGGCGTGCTGCACCTGATGTCGCTGTTCGTCGACGAGACGCTGGCGACCGGCGACGAGGTCGGTCCGGGCACGACCCTCCTCACCGGCAAGTACGCCTGCTACGACGTCTACGCGGCGCGCGACGGCGGCTGGCTCGCGGTCGGCGCGATCGAGAAGCAGTTCTTCGCGAACCTCTGCCGGGCGCTCGGCCGGGAGGACCTGGCCGGTTCCCAGTACGACGACGCGCGGCAGGACGAGATCCGTGAGGCTTTCGCGGAGGCGTTCGCGAGCCGCGACCGAGACGACTGGGTCGCTGCGCTCGCGGACAAAGACACGTGCGTCGCGCCTGTGCTGTCGATCGCGGAGGTCGGCCGTGACGCGCACCACGTCGCGCGCGGCTCTTTCGTCGAGGTCGAACGTCACAGCGGAACGTTCCGGCAGGTCGGTCCCGTCCTCGCCGGCAGCGCGCGCCGCGACGGCGCGTATCGGGCGGGGCCCGAGGAGATCGCATGAGCGTGATGACCGAAGAAGACGTGCAAGCGTGGGTCGGCCGCACAGCGGAGGATCCGCCCGGCGACGTCGTCTGCGAGCGCGGCTACATCCTGCACTGGCTCGAGGCGACCGAGAACGCGAACCCGCTCTACTGGGACGAGGCTCTTGCGGAGGAACTGACTGGTGGTCCGATCGCGCCGCCGACGATGCTCTCGGCGTGGATGCGGCCGCTGCAGTTCGTACCTGGCCGGACTGAGAAGCGGATGCCGCTGAGCCTTCACTTCGATCTGAAGAAGGCGCTCGACCTTCCCGAAGGCATCGTCGCGTTCAACGACATCACGTTCGGCGTGCCGGTGCGGCCCGGCGATCGCGTGCGCACGACGCAGCGGATCCGCGAGATCTCGCCGGTGAAGACGCGCAAGCTCGGGACAGGCCGGTCGTGGACGATCGACGTGACGTACACGAACCAGCGCGACGAGGTCGTCGGCGTGGAGTCCTACGCCATGTTCGCCTACAAGCGGGACGCGTCGTGACGGCGCCGGGCGACAAGCTCCCGCGGCTCGCGGTCGACGTGAGCGCGCGCCTTGTTATCATGGGCGCGTCGAGCTCGCGCGACTGGCAGCCGCAGCACCACGACACGCACTGGGCCGTGAACCGCGCCGGGACGCGCGACATCTTCCTGAACACCCCGAACCAAGCCGGCTGGATCGAGCGCTACCTGAGCGACTGGACGGGTCCGCGCGGACGGCTCGGCAAGCTGCGGTTCCGCATGCGGCGATCGATCTGCGTCGGCGACACGCTGACGTTAGACGGCGTGGTGCGGAGCGTCGCGACCGACGATGCTGGGTGCGTCTGGGCCGACGTCGACGTCACGCTGTCCGTGGGGGAGGAGCCCGCGACCGAGTGCGTGGCGCGCGTCGCTCTCGCGGAGAACGGCGACAACCCGTGGGCGCGGAACGGCGACGCGTGGACGCCCGAGGCGCTGGGACCGCTCGAGATCCCGAGGAGCTGAGAGATGGACCTGAAGTGGACCGAGGAACAGGACGCGCTGCGCGAGGCGGTGCGCGACTTCTGCGCGAAGCATGCGTCGCCCGACGTGGTGCGGTCGCTCGAGGACGACCCGATCGGCTATCGCGAGGAGACCTGGCGCGAGCTCGCGAAGATGGATCTGCTCGGGCTCACGATCCCCGAGGAGTTCGGCGGCGTCGGCCAGGGCGCACTGGAAAGCGTGGTCGTGTCCGAGGAGTTCGGCCGGGCGCTGCTGCCCTCGCCGTACTTCGTCACCTGCGTCGTGGCGGCCGGATTGATCGGCGCGGCGGGCAGCGACGCGCAGAAGAAGGAGTGGCTCCCGAAGATCGCGAGCGGCGACGCGGTACTTACTGTCGCGTGGCAGGAGCCGGAACGGACCGCGACGCCGGCCGGGATCGCGATGCGCTTCGAGAACGGCACGCTGACGGGCGAGAAGATCATGGTTCCGTTCGCCTCCGCGGCCGAGGCCCTCATCGTGCTGGCGCGGACGGGTGAGGCGGCGGACGAGATCGGACTGTTCCTCGTCGACCCGGCGGCCAACGGAGTAGTTCTGCAACACACCAAGACTTTGGCGTCGGACGCGTCCTACCTCGTCACCTTCGAAGGCGTCGTCGCCGAGCCACTCGGAGAGCTTGCGCGCGGGTGGGCCGTCTTCGACGACGTGATGGTCGACGGGCTCATCTCGCTCGCCGCATACGCGAGCGGCGGCTCCGAGGCCGCGCACGCGATGGCCGTCGCATACGCGAAGGAACGCGTCCAATTCGGCAAGCCGATCGGGTCGTTCCAAGCGATCGCGCATCCGCTCGCCGAGACGATCACGGAGATCGAGGGCGGGCGCGTCCTCGCCACCGAAGCGGGGTGGGCGCGCTCGGCGGGGAAGGACGCGCGGACGCTCGCGACGATGGCGAAGCTCGTGTGCTGCGACGTGTTCAAGCGGACGACCAAGCTCGGCCAGCAGGTGTACGGCGGGATCGGCTTCACGACCGATATCGACATGCAGCTCTATTTCCGGCGTGCGAAGCAGATGGAACTGACCTGGTTCGACCCGCGCGTGCTCGAGGAGATCGTCGCCGCGGCCGAGCTCGACGCGCCGGAGCCCTTCGTCACGGTGGACGGGCTGACCTAAAAGCCCGCTCTGACAGGACCCGGCCCCCCGCGCGTCGAACCGTCCTCCCGTGAGTCTTCGGGGGATGCGTTCGGTGCGGCCGGCTGCCGTCCTGATCGCGCTCGCCTTCGCCCTGAGCCCGACCGTGAAAGCGCCGGCCGTCGCTCCCGGCAAGCCCAACGTTGTCGTGATCATGACCGACGATCAGACCGTCGAAGAGCTACGCGTCATGTCCCAGACCCGGTCCCTGATCGGCGACGAGGGCGTGACGTTCGAGAACTCCTTCTCGTCCTTCCCGCTGTGCTGTCCGTCGCGCTCGACGTTCCTCACCGGGCAGTACGCGCACAACCACGGTGTCCTCGAGAACGAGGATCCGACCGGCGGGTACTACCGGCTCAAGTCCGAGAACACCCTTCCGGTCTGGCTGCGCGCGGCGGGATACCGGACGATCCACGTCGGCAAGTACCTGAACGACTACGGCACGAAGGATCCGACAGAAGTGCCGCCGGGTTGGGACGAGTGGCATGGCATCACGGATCCATCGACGTACCAGATGTGGGGCTACCAGATGAACGACAACGGGAACCTCACCACGTACGGGACCTACGAAGACGAAGATCCGGCTCTATACCAGACGGACGTGCTCCGCGATAAGGCGGTCGATCAGATCGACAAGGCGATCGACGCCGGCAGCCCGTTCTTCATGACGCTCTGGTTCCTCGCCCCACACCGCGAGGTCGCGACGTTGAGCTCGCAGAGCGCGCCTCGCCCGGCGCCGCGACACCGCGGCGCGTTCGACGGCGAGCCCCTTCCGCGGCCGCCGAACTTCAACGAGGCCGACATGAGCGACAAGGCCTTGTTCATGCGCCTCAAGCCCGTGCTCGACGACGCGGCGATCGCGGTGATCGAGAATCAGTACAGGCGCGAACTCGAGACACTTCTCGCGGTCGACGAGGCCGTCGCCGCCGTCGTGAAGGCGCTGAAGGCCAAGAACACGCTCTCCAACACCTACGTCGTCTTCACGTCGGACAACGGCTACTTCCACGGCGAGCACCGCACGCCCGACGAGAAGATCCTCGGGTACGAGAACTCGGCGCGGGTCCCGTTGATGATGCGCGGGCCCGGCATCACCGCGGGGAGCCACGTCCAAGAGCTCGTCGCGAACGTCGATCTCGCCCCGACGATCGTCGACGTCTCCGGCGCAACCCCGGGTCTCGATATGGACGGCCGTTCCATGGTGGCGCTCTTCGAGGATCCCTCGCGCCGCAGCACGCGACCCGTGTTGCTCGAAGCGTTCATGCCCGTCGGGTCGACGCTCGGGTTCTTCACCGAGCAGCTCCCTGCCTCGGGGGTCTTCCCGATAACCGAGGGCGCGTCTACGACGGCCGCGCCCGGACCTCTATCGGCGATCCCTCTCGGGAAGGCGGTCCTGCCGTACGAAGCGGTGCGCACGGACCGCTACGTCTACTTCGAGTACGGCACGTTCGAGCACGAGCTCTACGACCTCGCCGTCGATCCGTGGCAGATGACGTCTAAGCACCTCGACCCGAAGTACCTGCGCACGCAGCTGGCCCTCTTGCTGGCGCTGGAGAAGCTCCGGCTCTGCCGCGGCGCCGCCTGCCGCGCGGAGATCGGGCCGATCCCAGATCCGACTTAGAGCGGCATCCAGGCGCCGGCGTTGACGTCGATCGTCTGGCCGGTCATCCCGCTCGACAGGTCGCTGGCGAGGAAGAGGATCGTGCGCGCGACCTCTTCGCTGGTCGCGATCTTGTTGAGGGGGGAGAGCGCGTCCACCTCGCCCTTCACCTCTTCGAACGGGCGGTTC
>JBASRP010000030.1:0-4705 GCA_049273905.1 Actinomycetota bacterium | reverse complement strand
GTCTCGCGCTGCGCCGTCGGGTTCTTGAGACCGGCGAAGGTCAGGAGGCGATCGGCTTCGGCGATGAGGCCGAGCGACGCGATGCTCTCTGCCGCGCGAGCCGTCGCCGCGGCGGGTGCGTCGCCCTGCTCGACCTCGAGGGCGGCGCGGACCATCTCCTCGACCGCGAACGACGGGGACGCTGTGCCGTACGGGAGCGACCGGCCGATGAACACCGGCGTTCCGTGCGCGGCCATCCGTCCCGCGAACTCGTCCGCGATTCTGCTCTTGCCCATCCCCGCCGGGCCGAGGATCGTTGCGACGGCGGCCCGCCGGTCGCGTTTCACGATACCGGCGAGCGCGTCCAGCAACGCACGTTCCTCGTCGCGCCCGATGATCGGCGCTTCGAGCCGATGCACGTGCTCACCCGGCAAGGCTTGTTCGGAGATCGCCTCCCAGACCACGAGAGGTTCGGCTTTTCCTTTCGCGACGATAGGCGGAAGCGCGCGGTACTCGATCGCGCCCGCCGTCGCGAGATACGTCTTCTCGCCGACCAAGACCTGCCCCGGCTGCGTCGCGGTCTCGATGCGCTTCGCCGCGTTCACCGCGTCGCCGATCACCGAATACGATTCGGCGCCGCCTCCGCCCACGACGCCTGCGACCACCTCGCCGGTATTGACGCCGATCCGCATCCCGAGCTTCACGCCGCGGTCGCGTTCCAGCTGATGCGAGTAGGTCCGCAGCTGGCGTTGCATCTCGAGCGCGCAGCGCACCGCCCGTTCCGGATCGTCTTCGTGCGCTTGCGGGGCGCCGAACACGGCCATGATCTCGTCGCCGACGATCTTGTCGACCCGCCCGCCGTAGAGCGTGACGAGCTCGGCCAGCCCCTCGAACGCGCGGTCGACGATGCCTTTGACCTCTTCCGCGTCGAGGCGCTCGCTCAGCTCGGTGAAGCCGGTCAGGTCTGCGAAGAGCATCGTCACGATGCGGCGCTCGGCGCGCGGTGTCTCGCCGAGCGACAAGCCGCAGTTCGGGCAGAACCGCGAGCCGAGCGGCACGTCGAACCCGCAGCGGGGACAGGCTGTCGTCGTCAGATCAGTTGCCATCGGTCTCCATCCTGGCGCGCCCGGCGGCGCTGCGCGAGTTCGGCGAGATGCGCGCGAACGCTCATCGCCGCGACGGGATGCAGAACAGGGTCGACGTCGGTGTAGATGCGGGCGACGAGCTCCTCCGGTGTGGCGGGACCGGCGGCGAGACCCTCGAGCACCTGCGCCTCGCGCTCCTTCCGGTGCGCGATGTACTCCTCGACGACGCGCGCCGGTTCGTCGATCACCGGACCGTGCCCCGGAAAGAAGCGATCGACGGGCAGACCGCGCAGGCGTTCGAGCGAGCGCATGTAGGCGGCCATGTCGCCGTCGGGGTACGCGACGACGGTCGTCCCGCGCCCGAGGATGTGATCGCCGGTGAAGAGGACGCGCTCCTCCTCGAGCAGGAAACAGAGATGATCGCTCGCGTGCCCCGGCGTCGCGAGGGCCGTGAGGAACACGCCGTCGCCGCCGACCCGCTGTCCCTCGGCGACGGGGATGTCGCTGGGCCGCTTCGGTTCGGCGTTCGCGGCAATCACGGTGCCGAGCATCTCGGCGCACCGCTCGGCGGCCTCGGCGTGATCCGGATGCCTGTGGGTCAGGAGGACGGCGACGGTATTGGCGCCGGCGACGCCGGCCTCGATCGACGCGAGGTGTCCGTCGTCGTCCGGGCCGGGGTCGATCACGATCACCGCGTCGGGCCCGCCGACGAGATACGTGTTCGTTCCTTCGAGCGTCATCGGCGACGGGTTCGGCGCGAGGATCAGCCGGACGCGTTCGGAGAGCCAGCGGATCGCGCTCGTGTTGACCGGCGCGTCGCTCATGGTTCGTGGAGGGTCGCGTCGCCGGGCAGAACGACGCGCGCTTTCCCGTCGCTCAACACGACCTTCGGGAGCACGGCGTCGACGTGCTTCTCTTTCGTCGACGCGATCACGTCGGCGGCCGTGTCGAAGCGGGTCAGAGACTCGAGACACTTCCGCGTCGGGAAGATGATCGAAAACAGGCCGTCCGCCGCCTGCGTCAGCGCGTCGATCGGGCGGATCCACGTGCTCGCCGTCGTCTCCACATCATCGTGCAACGGTTCCTGATCCTCGGGCATGCCTGCGACGAAGAACCGCGTGTCGTAGCGCTTCGGCGAGAACTCCGGCGTGATCCAGCGCTGGTAGTAGTGCAACAGATCGCCGGCGTACCGGATCGCCTCGCGATCGGCCAGCACCGCCAGCGACCCGCCGCGGGCGTTGAACTCGCGCCGGTACTCGGCGAAGCGCGCCCCGTCCTCGCCCCCGAAACGGATCGCTCGGCCGTCGCGGCGAGCGAGCAGGACGCCGGCCTCCTCGAAGGTCTCGCGGATCGCGCACAGGAAGAACGGAGCGGTCACATCGGCGTCGCCACGCTCATCGAGCGCCGCGGCCGCACCCGGATCCGTGTCGCGGGCGTCGACCGTCCCACCGGGAAACACGTAGGCGCCGCCGGCGAAGTCGGAACGGAGATGCCGCTCGAGCATGAAGACCTCGAGGCCCTTCGCGCCGTTGCGCAGCAGGATCACGGTCGCGGAGTCACGCGGCACGACCGGCGGGTCCGGCACCTCGACGGGGACGACGAAAGAGGGCCGATCCTCCAGAACGCGCCGGCGGATCTCTTCGCGCGACGGGCGCTCCGCCATGGCGCGGGCATCGTAGCAGCGCGTACGATTCCGCCACCCCGCATCCCTGGAGGCCCGATGGATTTCCGCGTCCCACCCGAGCTCGACGAGGTTCGTTCGTCGTTCAAAGCGTTCCTCGACCGTGAGGTCGCGCCCGTCGAGGAGAAGTTCCGGCAGCAGATCCAGGACGACGAGTGGACCGACGAGATGCGCGACGCGGCGCTCGCGCTACGCAAGAAGTCCGCCGAGATCGGCTACTACGGCGCGCACCTCCCCGAGGAGGTAGGCGGGTGGGGCCTCTCCGTGCTCGGGATGACGTTGCTGATCGAGACCGCCGCGACGAGCGGCTACCGGATGGGGATCGGCGTCCTCGGGCCACCGAACCCGGAAGCGCCGACGCCGCTCCTTCTCAAGACGTCGCCGGAGAACCAGAAGAAGTACCTCGTCCCTCTTGTTAAGGCGGAGAAGACGATGTGCTTCGCGCTCACCGAGCCCGACGCCGGCTCCGACGCGCAAGCGATCCGCACGCGCGCCGTTCGCGACGGCGATCACTACGTCCTCAACGGACGGAAGCACTTCATCACCAACGGGGCCAACGCAGACTTCGCCGTCGTGTTCGCGGTCACCGACCCGGAGAAGAAGGCGGCCGGCGGCATCACCGCCTTGATCGTCGAGCGCGACTACCCCGGATACATCGTCGGCAAGAAGCAGAAGACGCTCGCCGGCGAGACGAACCAGGTCGAGTTGATCTTCGAGGACTGCAAGGTTCCGGTCACAAACATCGTCGGCGAGGAAGGCTTCGGCTTCCAGACCGCGATGGGTTTCCTGAACGCAGGACGCGCGTACATCGGCGCGATGTGCCTCGGGCTCGCCGACTACTGCGTGCGCGTCGCGACCGAATACGCCAAGGACCGGACGACGTTCGGCAAGCCTCTCGGGAAGAACCAGGCGATCCAGTGGATGCTGGCCGACTCACTCGTCGAGATCGAGGCCGCGCGCTGGATGACGTACCACCTCGCGTGGATGTGCGACCAAGGCGAGTTCCCGATCCGCGAATCGTCGATCGTGAAGCTCTACAACACCGAGATGGCTTCGCGCGTGTCGGATCGGGCGATCCAGGTGTTCGGGGGGATGGGCGTGCTCACCGAAGGACCCGTCGAGCGCATCTGGCGCTTCGTGCGGATGATGCGCGTGGTCGAGGGCGCGAGCGAGATCCAGCGGATGATCATCGCGAGGACGCTCGGGCTCTAACGTCGCTTTAGTTCTGCCGGCCCTCGATCGAGCTGTGCAGGATCGCCATCGCGATCGCGAGACGGCGGTCGAGCAGGTGCTGGGTGTCCGGCGACATATCGACGGTGACGCGCATCACGAACGGGTTCCAGTTCTGCTGGAGGTTCGCGACGTGCGCGTTGCCGACCGTCATGTGGAACTTCTGCGGGATGATGTTGATGAACCGCCGGAGGATCGCCATGCCGACCGAGTCCTCCTGGAAGATGCCGACCTCTTGATCGTTCGCGTCCATCAGGATCCACTCGTCGCGCACGACCGACTTCAGGCCTTTCCGTTTGAACGCGCCGACCTTCTGGCCGGTCGTCGAGTCGATCACGTCGTAGGCGGCCGAGAAGTCGACGATCTGCCGGGCCTGGATCCAGAGGACTTCCGTCTGCATGTCCTCGCCGGTCCACACGCGGATATCCTCGCGGAGCTTGAACGCTTTCTGGCGCGAGAAGAGGACCTCTTTCTCGCTCGGATCGAAGACGCGGAACTCGTTGCCGAACAGCTTCAGGAACTTGCGGCGGATCACGTAGGTGTCGTGGGTCAGATCGAGGGTCATGACGGCCTCCTTCGTCGCGTCACGAAAGCAGTGCCGCCGCACCCCGTCAAGGACCCGATACGATTCTGCGCGTGACCGAGTCCGATCTGCTCCGCCGCATCCCGCAGGTCGACGCCGTCCTGCGGCAGCCGGCTCTGGTCGAGGTCGCGGCGCGCTGGGGAATGC
>JBASRP010000016.1:0-5142 GCA_049273905.1 Actinomycetota bacterium | reverse complement strand
CGACATGCGAGCGCGGTGGCGCGCGTGGCTCGTCATCGCGCTGATGGTCGCCGTCGCCTCGGGCGTCGTGATGACCGCCGTCGCCGGGGGCCGCCGTTCCGATTCGGCCGTCGCGCGTTTCCTCGCGCACACGCACGCCCCCAACGCGAGCGTCGAAGCGGATCCATCGACCTTCCATGCCATCGCGCAGCTGCCCGAGGTCGAGCACGCTCGCGCGATGGCCTTCATGCTCATGGGCGAGAAGAGGGGTGTGAACTCCGTGTCGACGGAGTCGTTCAGCACCAGCACACTCGCTTTCGTCGACCCGCAGCTGGTGGGCCGCACGATGATCCTCGTTGCCGGTCGCATGCCGGACTTCTCACGGCCGGACGAAGCTGTGACAAACGAAACAGCGGTCCGTAGCGGCGCGCTTCGTCTGGGACAGCGAGTGTCGCTACTCGGGTACACGTTCGATCAGCTCGAGGAGGTATTACGCGGATCGAACGCCCCACCCCAGGGTCCGTCGGCGACCGTTACAGTCGTCGGGGTTATCCGTACGACCACCGACCTCACCACGAGCAATCCTCCGGCGGGAGTCGTCTACACCGGTAGCAACGTCCTCCTGTTGACCCCGGCGCTCTACCGGAAGGTAGGTGAACAGACGGCTCACTTCGCGGGTATCGACGTGCGGCTGAAGCATGGCAAAAGCAGCGTCGCTTCGTTCACCGCCGGCGTCGCGCAGGTCACCAACGGGGAAGGCGTGATCCACACCGGATCCGACGACGTCCAAGCCGCGGCGGAGGCGCAGCGGGCGACACACACCGAAGCGATCGCGCTGTGGCTCTTCGCCGGCTTCGCGGGGCTTGCGGCTCTTCTCGTCATCGGACAGACGATCTCGCGACAGATCCTTCTGGCAGCGCGAGACAATCAAACGTTGCTGGCTCTCGGTATGACACGGTGGCGTCTCGTGGTGCTCGCGCTTCTCCAGGTGGGCGCCGCGGCGGTCACCGGGGCGGTGCTGGGGATCGGCGTCGCGATCGCTCTCTCGCCATTGACGCCGATCGGCCTTTCCCGGGTTGCCGAGGTGGATCGCGGCGTGCATCTCGACCTTCCCGTGATAGCGCTCGGGTCGATCGCGTGCGTGCTCGTGCTGCTCGTTCGCTCCGCCTTCCCGGCCTGGCGGGCGGGCCGTGCGCTCGGGCGCGACTTGTCGCATCGCCATCCCTCGCGTACGGCCGGGGCACTGGCGCGCGGCGGGATGCCGGCGAGCTCGGTGGCCGGTGTCCAGATGGCCCTCGACCCGGGCTACGGCCAGAATTCGGTTCCCGTACGAACGGCCGTCGCCGGGTCCGTCGTCGCGGTCGCCGTTCTCATCGCATCTCTGGCGTTCGGCGCGAGCTTGACGCGACTCGGCAAGTCGCCCGCCGCGCAGGGGTGGACGTGGGACGCCGCGGTCGGGAACCCGCACTCGGACGACGTGTCGGCGAGTGCCATCCCACTCCTCCGCGATAACCCCCACGTCGCCGCCTTCTCGTCCTTGATGAGAGGCAACCTTCTCCTCGACGGTCGCCACGAGGTCGCTGCGCTTGGTCTCGATCACGTCGTCGGCGACGTCGGCCCCACCATCCTCGAGGGACGAGAGCCACGCGCAGCGGACGAGATCGCACTGGGAACGAAGGTGCTGAAGGCTCTCCATAAAGACGTGGGCAACCGCGTGCGCATTCAAAGCGTCGCGGAGCAGATGGCTGCGGGGCGCACCCTGACGATCGTCGGTCGCGTGCTGATCGACCCTGTCATCATCAACGGCGAGATCACCCTCGGCGACGGCGCGCTCATGCCGCAGGCGAGCTTCCGCGAGTTCGTCCCGCCCGGGGAAGAGGAAGGCGCGGTTAACGTTTTCCCGGTGCGGTTCGAGCCGGGGACCGATCGCGCCTCGGCACTCGCGTCGTTGCGCCGCGACTTCCCCGGGACGGTCCTCACGTCCTACCCGCCGTCCGAGGTCGAGAACCTGCGACGGATCGACTCGCTGCCGTTCGTTCTCGCCGGACTGCTGGGTGTGCTTGCCGCAACGACGATCGCGCACGCGCTCGTGACGTCCGTGCGGCGGCGACGACGCGACCTCGCCGTCCTGAAAACACTCGGTTTCATCCGCGGCCAAGTGTCCGCGACGGTCGCTTGGCAAGCGTCGACCCTTGCGGTGGTCGCGTCGATCATCGGCTTGGCGGCCGGCATCGCCGGTGGACGGTGGCTATGGATCGTCTACGCCACGCGATTGGGTGTCCGACCCGAACCCGTGATCCCCGCGATCATCCTCGTCGCCATCATCCCGGGGGCGGTCTTCCTATCCAACATGATCGCCGCGTTGCCCGCGCGGGCCGCAGCGCGGACGGCACCCGCGCTGATCCTGAGGACCGAGTGATGGCCGCAGTCTGGATGCGTGCGTGGCGCGACCTGCGATCCCGCTGGCGTGGCGCGCTCTGCCTCGCGGTTCTTTTCGGGGTCGCCGGCGGGTTCGTGATGACGGCGGCGGCGGGCGCGAGGCGCACGGCGACGTCGTACGAGCGCCTGTTGCGTAGCAGCAAGGCGTACGACGTGGAGCTAGCGATACAGGACGACTCACCGGTGTCGATCCTCGATGACGTTGCGGCGCTTCCACAGGTCGTTGATCACGCGCGACTGGCCTTCGTCCCGGCCACGAGAGCGACGGTCGGTGGCGGGTCTCGTCCGTTCTCGTGGGACGTCACGACGACCGCGATCGTCGATCGCGCGCTCGGAACGCGGTTCGAGATCCCGGCGATCCTCGAAGGACGGCGACCGGACTACGACAAACCCAACGAAGCCGTCGTCAACGAGCAGTTCCTGAGTGCGTATCGCCTCCGTGTCGGCGACACGATCTCACTACAGCTCGCGACGTTCGACGAACTCCTCAAGCTATTCGAAGGGCGGCCGGTCCGAGCCACCGCTCCGGTCGCCACGGTGCGGATCGTCGGCGTCTGGCGCGTCCCCCACGATGTCACCATCAGCGAGGACAGGGGCATCCTCTTCCTCACCCCTGCGTTCGTGACCGCGTATCAGGAGCGCGCTGCGATGCTGTGGGGCTCCGTCATCCGTCTGCGTCATGGTGAGGCCGACGTCCCCGCGTTCCTCGACGCCGCCAAGAAGATCGGGTCCGAGGCGACGCTGGGCTTCCAGACGTCGGGCAATAACCTCGCCGCCGTCGATCGCGCGCTCGGAGTGCAATCGAACGCGTTGTGGATCCTGGCCGCGGCGGTCGCCGTGGCCGCACTCATGATCCTCGGCCAGGCGCTCGGTCGGTGGTTGACGATCGGCTCAGACGATCAAAGCGTCCTCCGGGCGATGGGGATGGGACGTGCCGCTCGGCTCGCCGTGATCGCCCTTCCCGCGGCCGCCGTCGCCGCCGGTGCCACGGTGCTCGCCGTCGGAACGGCCCTCGCGTCTTCCGCGCTCGTTCCGGTCGGGTTCGCACGGAGCATCGAGCCCGACCCGGGACTCTTCGTCGACGGCCTCGTGCTCGGCATCGGCCTCGCGGCGCTGCTCGGCGCCATCGTGGCGTGGGGAGCGGCGCACGCGTGGCTTCTCTCTCGGGCGATCGATCGTTCCGATGCCGCCGGACGAAGGCGGCCGTCCGCCGTCGCGCAGCTCGCCGCACGCCGGGGGATGCCCCCGGCGGTCGTCACCGGGATCCGGTTCGGGCTCGAGCCGGGACGTGGTAGCACCGCCGTTCCCGTGCGTAGCGTGCTCGCGGCGACCATCCTTTCGATCGTCGCGGTCACCGGAGCGTTCGTGTTCGCCCGCAACCTCGATGGGATGCTCTCCACGCCCGCGTCGTACGGATGGAACTGGGACATCGTCGCGTCCGGCGGCGAGGGAGATCCCGACTTCGTCGCCGAGGTCGAGGGCAAGCTTCGGGCATCCACGCACGTGGCGGAGTTCGCTCGGGCCAAGATCGCGACGACGACCTGGCGCGGTCGCGACCTCGAGACCATCGGGATCGAACATGTTCAGGGGAACGTGAACTCGCGCGTGCTCGAGGGCCGGTATCCGCTCCGCGATGACGAGGTCGCGCTGGCGACGAGAACGTTGCGCGAAGCGCGCCTCGCCGTCGGCGACACCGTGGCTTTCCCCGGCGCCGCCGAGACGTGTGGCACCGAATCGGAATGCGACGTGACCTTCCGTATCGTCGGACGGACCATTCACTGGGGCGAGGGATCGGATACGGACGACGGCGCAGCCTTCACGGCGGGCGGTCAGGACAGGATCAGGAACTCGGAGGGGTTCGACGACTTCCTCGTTCGATTCCCGAAAGGCGACGATCGCGCGACCGCCCTCCGGGACCTCCGTCAGATCCAGGACTTGATCGTGGAGCCAAAGCGGCCCAAAAATCTGACCAACATCGAACGCGTGCGAACGATGCCTTCCATCCTTGGCGGCGTCCTCGCCGTTCTCGCTCTCGCCGCTCTCATCCACGCCCTCGTCACGGTGTCGCAACGGCGTCGCCACGATCTGGCGATCCTCAAAACGATGGGCTTCGTCCGCCGTCAGCTCATGGCCGCCATGGCCTGGCAAGCAACGGCTCTCATCGTTACAGCACTACTGGTCGGCATCCCGACGGGTCTCGTCGCGGGACGGTGGGTCTGGCGGAGCGTGGCCGACGGTCTCGGTGTGTCTCCGGACCCCGTGTCGCCGCTCTCATCCGTGGCGATCACCGTGGCCGCGACGCTGGTGCTGGCCAACCTCGTTGCCCTCTTCCCGGGGCGTGCCGCCGCCAGGACCCAGCCGGCGCTCGCGCTCAGGACGGAATGACGTGAACGGGCACCCCAGGCGGAGTGAGGCCACCACCCATGACCGGTTCGCGATGAGGTGACACCATGGGACTGCCATGAACACAGAAGCCCTAGACGTCGGGACCCCTGTGCGGGCTCGGTCCGTTCCCGCCACGGCCCTCACATTCGTCCTGGCGGCCGCCGCCGCCGTCATCGCTGCGTACGCGGCCGTCTTGTCCAGCCGCGAGGCCGTCGAGGCCGAGCATCTCGTCGGCGCTGCACTCGTGCTCGTATGGGCCCTCGCCGCCGGCGCCATCGCGTTGCGGCGCGCGGCAGACGCGGCCGGCGTCGTTGCGGCAGTGGGCGCGGTGCTCGGCTC
>JBASRP010000009.1:0-2574 GCA_049273905.1 Actinomycetota bacterium | reverse complement strand
CGAACGAAACGATCACGCGACGGAGAGGAGCTTCTGGAGACGGATCAGCAGTTTCGGCTTCGTGACCATCCCGCGCACCTTGAGTTGCCCCTTGAGCATCTTGCCGACGACGGCTCGCCCGTCGGCGCTGCCTACGTCGGGCATCCCGAACCGCAAAGGAACGGTCGACATCCCCATCAGCGTGTCGGCGTCGGTATCGACGTCGAGGTCGGCTTTGGGGAACGGGAGCGCACGCACGAAGAGCTGGCCGCCGCGGAACTCCATGCCGACGGCGACCTCCGCGTCCCGCGCCCGCAGGTTCACGCGACCGGCGACGCCTTCGAGCAGCTTCGCGCGGTCGGGGTTGGCTTCGATGTTCCCGCGGACGAGGTCCGCGAGCATCACCCCGAGACCCTCGACGTCGGGGTCGACGACGACCAAGCTCACGCGGCTAGTTGTCGTCGACGAACTCGGTCTCGACCGAGCCGGCGATGTTGACGAGCTCGTTCGCCGCCTTCACGTAGCGCACGATCGTCGGCAGGTCGCCCTTCAGCTTGAGCTTGCCCTGCATCATGCCCTTGATCGGGTCGAGCTCCTTGTTGATGACCTGCTTCCAGCGCGAGTAGGGCGCGCTGATGATGAACTTCGCCTTCTCGCCTTCCTCCGGGGGGATGTCGTACTTGTAAGAACGGCATTTCCCGTGCCACAGGTCGGCCCACGTCCAGACGTCGGCGGGGACGCCCTTGTCGGGCTCGGCTTGGAAGACGTAGCAGAGGTCGCCCTCCCAGGTTGCGGCGGCCTCCTCGTAGTCCTTGGAGGAATTGATCTTGTCGACGTACTCCTTCAACCAGCCTTCGCTCGGGAAGAGCGCCACGTCCCCACCTCCCAGGTGTCTTGAAGCCTTTGTCTCGGGACCGATTGAACCACAGCCCCGAGGGGTCGCGCGAAGCGGCGGCAGCCTAGAGCGTCAGAAGGATGATGAGGCTGATGCCGTTGAAGAAGGCGTGCGTCGCGATCGAAGCCGCGAGCGAGTTCCGCCGCTGGAAGATGAACGCCAAGATGATCCCGAGCGGAAAGATCCCGATGATCAGCAACGGATGGCCGTGCGCCAGCGCGAAGAGGAACGCCGACAAGACCGTCGCGAACGGCACGCCTCGCCACCTGCGCAACGCTTGGTAGAGGAAGCCGCGGAAGAACAGCTCCTCCGCGATCGGCGCCACGATCACGACGGCTATCACGGCCAGAGCGACACGGCCGCCCGTGAGCGACGTCGGCAACTGCTCGGGCTGCTCGACGTCGCTGTTCGACACCGCCCGCCACAACGAGAGGACCAGATTGCTGGCGGCCGCGCTGGCGCCGAGACCGAGGAGCGCAGCTAGGAAGCCCGACCCGACGTCCTCGAGGCGGACGTTCCAGCCGAGAGCCTTCATGCCGACCCGGTGCCGCAGACGGACCCATAGGACGACCCACGCGCCGAGGTTGGCTTCGATGATGATCGTAACGACGAGCTGGAGCGTGTCGCGGTCCTCGATCCTCGAGGCGGCCAGCGCCGAGAAGAAGGCCCCGCTCAGCAGCGAGAGGATCAGGATCAGGAAACCCTCACGCGCCCGCCACGGGACCTGCGTGTCCTCCGGAGCTTGCTGGGGCGTGGGAAGCGGAGGAACCGGCGGCGGCGGAGGCGGCTGAAGCGACGGCGGCTCGGTCGGGGGGGACTGATCCATCGGGCTCAGGATACGGGAGCGCGCGGGCCCGCGTTCCTTACGCCCGCCGGATCCGCGCCCCGAGCCCGGCGAGCTTCCACTCGAAACCTTCGTAGCCGCGGTCGATGTACCCCACGCCGGACACTTCGGTCTCCCCCGCTGCCGCGAGCCCGGCGATGACGAGCGCCGCGCCGGCGCGGATGTCCGGCGCGTGCACCTGCGCCGCCTCGAGTCCCGGCCGTCCGCGGATGACCGCATGGTGTCCTTCGGTGCGGATGTCGGCGCCCATGCGGATCAGCTCGTCGACGAACATGAAGCGGCTCTCGAACACGTTCTCGGTCGCGATGCTCGTGCCGTCTGCGGTGGCCAGCATCACCATCATCTGCGGCTGCAGATCCGTCGGGAACCCGGGGTACGGCAGAGTCACGAAATCGACGGGCTGTGGGCGCTCCTCGGCTGCCACGCGGACGCTCGACAGGCCGGCGTCGACGGTCACGCCGGCGTCGGACAGCTTCGCCAGCACGAGGTCGAGCCCATTCGGGTCGACGTCGGTGACGGTTACGTCCCCCCGCGTCGCCGCCCCGGCGAGCAGGAACGTCCCGGCCTCGATCCGGTCGCCGATCACGCGATGGTCGGTGGCGTGGAGCTCGGCAACGCCGGTGATCTCGATCGTCGGGGTCCCGGCGCCCTCGATCTGCGCGCCCATCGCGGTCAGGAACGCGGCGAGATCTTGGATCTCGGGCTCGCGGGCGGCGTTCTCAACGAGCGTCGTCCCCTTGGCCAGGGACGCGGCCATCAAGAGGTTCTCGGTCGCCCCCACCGACGGGAAGTCGAGCGAGACCTGCGCCGCGTGCAGGCCGTCACAGCTCGCGTCGAGGTAGCCATGGTCGAACGT
>JBASRP010000002.1:0-1959 GCA_049273905.1 Actinomycetota bacterium | reverse complement strand
ACAGGGCTCCCGGCAGGCCCGACCACCGCTCCTCCGGGGAAGGTCTGCTCCGGTGAGGTCGATATGGAGAACCTGACCTTCGTTCCTGCGGACTGCACCGTCCCCGTCGGGACGACGGTCAAGTGGGTCAACAAGATCGGCGGGCTTCCGCACACGGTCACCTCGGAGGACAACAAATTCGACTCCGGGACGGTCAACGCGAACGGCGAATTCTCGTTCACTTTCAAGAGCGCGGGTGACTATCCGTACTACTGCCAGCTCCACGCCTCGAAAGGCGCGCGCGCGCCCGGCAGCATGATCGGCACGATCAAGGTCGAAGCTTCGTCGGGAGCCGGATCGCCCTCACCGACCACGTCGTGAGAGCACGCGCCGTTGTGATCGCGACGCTGGCGGCCGGCGCCCTCACCTTTGCGGCATGCGGCGGCGATAGATCGCCGACGACAGAACCGACGCCACAGTCGCCGACTCCGACGCAGTCGACGGCGAGTCCGACCCCCAGTGAGACCGCGCTGGCCGGCGCGTCGGTCGCGATCATCGACAACTCGTACGATCCCGCGGACGTGACCATCGTGTCCGGCTCGACCGTCGTCTGGCAGCACGCCGGAACCGCGGCGCACAGCGTCACCGCGAAAGACGGATCGTTCGACTCGAGCCCCAAGTGCAACTCGAGCGTCGGACTCGCGGACTGCCTGCAGACCGGCGCCACGTACTCGCATGAGTTCAACACTCCCGGCCGCTTCGAGTACACGTGCCACATCCACGGGCCGCTGATGGCCGGAGTCGTCGTCGTCACCTGAGCAGCGCGGCCCGAGGCTGCGTCGCCACGCTCGGACGTGAGAGTGGGAAAACTGAACGGCGATTCGCCATCTCAGCAGAGCGAGCCGGCAAAACAATCACAGGATCGGAACCTCGCGGATCGCACGCGCGTCAGACTGCCCAGAAGGCCCTGGCGCCTCAGCGTCGAACATGGTTCCGTTGGAAACGCTCCACCACGTTTCCCTTGCAACCCTTGGGGGAACAAAGGGTCGCATCGTAGAATCGGTCGACCGCCGGGAAAGGGGATACCGGATGACCCTTACATGTCCCGTCTGTACGGACGTCGACATCCTTGCCACCCGGTCGGAGGATGCGGTCGAGATCTGTTTGTGTCTTTCTTGTCGCGCGACCTGGGTCGATCGCGGCAACGGTCCCGAGGAGATACAGCCCGTCCGCCGGCGCGCCCCTATCACCGGCCCCCGCATCACTCGTTCCGTCGGCTAAAGCCCAGCTAGCCGGCTTCCCCGCAGCTTCCCATTCTTGACCCGCGCCCGTTGTTAGACTTTTCCACACATGGCGCGCACCGGACGCCCTGCCGTCGGGATCATGGGCGGCACGTTCAATCCCATCCACATCGGTCACCTCGTCACCGCCGAGGAGGCGCTCTACGCCTTCGCGCTGCGCGAAGTCGTTTTCGTCCCCGCCGGCCAGCCGTGGCAGAAGGATCGCGACGTGGCGCCGTCCGAAGACCGCTACCTGATGACGGTCATCGCGACCGCCTCGAACGCGCACTTCCGTGTGTCGCGGATGGAGATCGACCGGCCCGGCCCGACGTACACCATCGACACCCTCCGGCGCCTGCACGACGAGCTCGGCGATGTCGACCTGTACTTCATCACCGGGGCCGACGCTATTTTACAAATCCTCACCTGGAAAGATCCCGAAGAGGTCCTGACCGAGGCCCGCTTCATCGCGGCGACGCGCCCCGGCTACGACCTCGACCGTCTCGAGAAAGAGCTTCCGGAGGAGCTCGAGGATCGCGTCCACATCCTCGAGATCCCCGCGCTCGCGATCTCGTCGACCGACGTCCGCCGCCGCGTCCGTGAGGGGCGGCCGGTGCGCTACCTGCTTCCCGAAGGCGTGGCGCGCTACATCGAGAAGAACGGCCTCTACTCCGGATGAGCAGCGACCTCGAAACGCTTC
>JBASRP010000484.1:0-5463 GCA_049273905.1 Actinomycetota bacterium | reverse complement strand
CCGAAGATCCTCTCGATCCCGGCCTTGACGTCGCGCGCCTCGACCGGACGCGACGCGGGAGGTCCGAACGCGGCGCCCGCGCGCAAGCGGAACATGTAGCGAAGGCCGTCCGCCGAGACCTCGGGCGGAGCCTCAGCGAGATCGGGCTCCGGCGTTGCGGGGTTCCCCGTGCCGGCCGGCGGGAACGCCATCAAGCCGCGGTGCATCGCGCGCATCAGGCCGAACGACGACGGGGCGCCTGCGCGCTGCGGGTCGAGCGCGTCCACGTCCTGGCTCAGAAGGACCCGAAGGACACCTCCGCGAACGCCCTCGACGCGTCCCGTCCCGGTGCCGGTGCCCAAGGGCGGACGCGGCGCCTCCTTCCCCGGGCACGCGACGAGGACGATGAGGAGCAGCAGCGTTGCGCGTGCCACGCGCACGATCTCAGCCCGTCGTGGCCTTCTTGGGTGCGGCCGTCTCGAGCGTCGGATAGCCGAACACGTCCATCTCGAGGTTCGAGAACCGCGGCAGATTCACCAGACGCAGCTCGCCCTCCCACCACAGGGGGATGATCGGCAGCTGCGAGACGAGGGCGTCCTCGGCCCGACGATACAGCTGGGTCCGGTCACCGTCGTTCCGCTCGGTGTGCGCCTGCGTGATGAAACCGTCGTACGTCGGATTGCTCCAGCGAGAGAAATTCATCCCCCCGCCCGCAGCGAACAACGGCCGCAGGTAACTATCGGGCGTCGGGTACGACATCGTCGCCGATAGCGCGCCGAGGACTCCGCTGCGAGCGCCCGTTAGATACGCGCGATAGTCGCTCAACGGTTTCTTTGTGACGACATCGATCCGCACGCCGAGCGTGCGCTGGATCTCGAGCGCGAGCCGGTCGGCCCACTCTTCCGCGAACGTTCCGCCGGCGACCGCCAGCGTGATCTCGATCGACTTCGGAACGCCGCCGTCGCGCATCAGATCGCGCGCCCGTCCGGGGTCGTACCGGCAGTAGAGGCAGGGACCCGTCCCCCCGGCGGCGTTGCGATACCCCGGCATGCCCGGCGGGAAGATGCCGGTCGCCGGTTCATGCAGCCCGGCGAACAGAGTCTCCGAGATAGCGCGCCGGTCGATCGCCAGCGAGATCGCCTGTCGCAACAGGAGGTTGTTCGTCGGCGATTGATCCGTGATCGCGACGAGATACCAGAGCGTGCTGGTTGCCATCTCGATCAGCCGCCCGCGGTTCTGAGCCAAGGCCTGGTTCTCCTTCGCGCGCGGCACGCGCGTCCAGTCGAGGTTCCCCTTCTGCCACTCGTCGTAGGCAAGCTCGAGGTCCGACAGCAGGACGAAGTCGACGCGCGCGAGCTTCGGCGCGGCGCCGTACCACCGGGGGTTCGGCACGAGCGTGACGGACTCGTTGTGCGACCAGTTATCGATCATGTACGGGCCGTTGCCGATCGGGTGGTCCGACCAGGACGGCTTCTGCGTCTTGATCGCGGCCTCGGACGGAACCGGCGCGAACGCCGGCTGCACGAGCCGGGCGAGGAAATCCGCGTCCGGTGCCTTCAGCGTGATCTGGAGCCGGTACTCGTCGAGCGCCGTCACGCCGGCGAGCGTGTCGGCCTTCGCCGCGCGGTAGTCCTCGTATCCGACGACGCCGGACAGCTGCGCGGCCAGCGGCGAGCCTTGCGCTTTGCTCGCGACTCGGTTGAACGCGCGGACGAAGCTGTCGGAGGTGACGGTCTCGCCGTTCGAGAAGCGGTTGTTCCGGCGCAGGGTGAACGTGAACTGCCGCGCATCGGTGCTCACCTGCCACCTCGCGGCGGACGCCGGGCGGATCGCCGCCGTCTTCGGGTCGTAATCGACGAGTCCCTTGAAGACGTGGCGCACGATCATGACCTCGTCGAGGTCGTCGGCGCGTGCCGGGTCGAGCGAGCCGGGCTCACTGGCTTCGATCCGGATCTCGCCGGTCGCGCGGGTGTCCGGCGGCGTGTCGTTGGGGCAGGCCGTGAGCAGCAGCAGGAAGGCGCAGGCGATCATCGTCGCGCGCGCCGGAGGGACTGAGGATCGCCCGGCGAGGCCGGGCTGGCGTCGGGTCACTGATGAACCCCTCGCCCGGTATACGGCAGCGTGGAGCCGGAAGATTGACGGGCCGGGGCGTTCACCAGGCAAAACGTGTGGTCATTCGCGGCATCCGTCCGCAAGGATAGTCCGTGCGGGGTTGGGTTTCGCGGTGGTTCAACCTCGCGGCTAGCCGCGGTAGCGCACGATGAGGGCGAAGTCCTCGGCGTCGAGCGAGGCGCCTCCAACGAGGGCTCCGTCGATCTCGCTCTCGGCCATGACCGCCGCGATGTTGCCGGCGTTCACGCTGCCGCCGTACTGGATGCGGATGCCGTCCGCCGCCGCCTGCCCGCCGAGCTCACCGACGGTCTTACGGATCAAGGAGATCACCGTGTTGGCGTCCGCGGGCTGCGCGGTGCGCCCCGTCCCGATCGCCCAGACCGGCTCGTACGCAGCGACCAACCTGGCCAGCGCGTCGGACGGGATCCCGGCCAGCGAGCCGCGGATCTGCGTCGACACGACGTCGTCGGTCTGCTCGGCCTCTCGCTGGTCGAGCGTCTCCCCGACGCACACGATCGGCGTCATCCCGTTCGCGAGGACGGCTTTCGCCTTCTTGTTGACCATGTCGTCGGTCTCGACGAAGTACTGCCGCCGCTCGGAGTGACCCACGATCACGTACGAGCACTTGAGGCGCGCGAGCATGGCCGGCGCGATCTCGCCGGTGTACGCGCCCTTCTCCTCCCAGTGGCAGTTCTGCGCGCCGAGACCCATCGGGATGCGGTCGCCCTCGAGCAGCGTCTGCACGCTCCGCAACGACGTGAAAGGCGGGCAGACGACGACCTCGACGGCGTCGTAGTCCTGGGGGCGGAGGTTGTAGTGCAGCTTCTGGACGAGGCCGATCGCCTCCAGGTGGTTGAGGTTCATCTTCCAGTTCCCGGCGATGATCGGCTTGCGCGCCATGATCGCGGAATCCTATCCAACCCGCAGGGGAACGAGTCCGGGGAGCTCCTTGCCTTCGAGGAACTCGAGCGAGGCTCCCCCGCCGGTCGAGATGTGCGACACATCGTCCGCGTACCCGAACTTCTGGAGCGCGGCGGCGCTGTCTCCCCCGCCGACCACCGAGTAACACTCACCCTTCGCGATCCCGGCGGCGACGGCGCGCGTGCCGGCGGCGAAGTCGTCGACCTCGAAGACGCCCATCGGGCCGTTCCAGAACACCGTCTTCGCGGCACGGATCGCGTCGACGTAGGCGCGGCACGTCTCTTTGCCGATATCGAAGCCGGCGAGATCGTCCGGGATCGCATCCGCGGCGACCTGCTTCTTGTCCGCGCCGGCCTTCGGTTCGGCCGCGACCACGATGTCCGTCGGGATCATCAGTTTCTCGCCGGCGTCTTCCATGAGTTTGCCGACGGCCTCCACCTGGTCGGCTTCGAGGAGAGACCGCCCGACGGCGTACCCCTTCGCCTTCAGGAACGTGAAGCACATCCCGCCGCCGATGAGCAGCGTGTCCACGCGCGCCAGGAGGTTCTCGAGAACCGTGAGTTTGTCGGAGACCTTCGCGCCACCGACCACGGCAACGAAAGGCCGATCGGGCTTCTCCAAGAGGCCCGTGAGAACCTCGACCTCCTTCTCCAGCAAACGGCCGGCCGTCGCAGGCAGTAGCTCCGCGACGCCGACGACGCTCGCGTGCGCGCGGTGCACGGCGCCGAACGCGTCGTCCACGTAGACATCGGCGAGATCCGCGAGGGCGCGCGCGAACGCGGGATCGTTCTTCTCCTCGCCGGGGTCGAAGCGCAGGTTCTCGAGGAGCGCCACGGGTGCGCTGCTCTCGACCGGTCCCGTCGGCGAGGACGCGAGCGGCACGTCCTCCCCAAGCAGTTCTGACAACCTCGCGGCCACCGGCTCGAGCGAGAGCTCTGGCGCCGGCCGGCCCTTCGGGCGGCCGAGGTGCGAGCAGACGATCACCTGACGCGCGCCACGCTCGCGGATCTCCTTGAGGGTCGGCAGCGTCGCGCGGATGCGCAGGTCGTCGGTTATCGATGCGTCGGTCTTCGACAGCGGGACGTTGAGGTCCGCACGAAGAAGGACGCGCTTCCCCGCGACGTCGAGGTCGTCGAGTGTTCGAAGTTTCAACGCGCGGTTCTTAGAGAGATGCGCCAATCTTGGCGACGAGGTCGACGAGCCGATTCGAGTAGCCCCACTCGTTGTCGTACCAGCCCATCACCTTCACCATGTTGCCGTTCGCCATCGTCGACTTCGCGTCGAAGATGCACGAGTGCGGGTTGCCGATGATGTCGCTCGAGACGATGAGATCCTCGGTGTACTGCAGGTAGGGCTTCAGCGGCCCGGACTGGGACGCCTCGAGGTACGCGCGGTTCACGTCGTCCACGGACGCATCACGCTGCACGATGCAGACGAGGTCGGTGATCGAGCCGTCCGGCACCGGCACGCGCAACGCCGTGCCGTCGAGGCGCCCCTTCATCTCCGGCATCGCGAGGGACGTGGCCTTCGCGGCACCGGTCGAGGCCGGCACGATGTTGATCGCAGCGGCCCGCCCTCGACGGAGGTCCTTATGTGGGAGGTCCTGGAGGTTCTGATCGTTCGTGTAGGCGTGCACCGTCGTCATGAAGCCGCGCTCGATACCGAACGCATCGTGGAGCACCTTGGCGAGCGGGACGACGCAGTTCGTCGTGCACGACGCATTGGAGATGATCGTGTGCTTGGCGGCGTCGTACTCGCCGTCGTTGACGCCCATCACGATCGTGATGTCCTCGCCCTTGGCCGGCGCGCTGATGATGACCTTCTTGGCGCCGGCGGTGAGGTGTTTCTCGGCCTTGTCTCGGTCGGTGAACAGGCCGGTCGACTCGACGACGAGGTCGACGCCGAGCTCCTTCCACGGCAGCGCCGCCGGATCGCGTTCCGCGGTGACGCGCAGCTCCTTACCGTCCACCGCGATGCCGTCGCCGGTCGCCTTCACCTCGGCGTCGAGGACGCCGTGGACAGAGTCGTACTTGAGGAGGTGCGCCAGCGTCCCCGGGTCGGTGATGTCGTTGACCGAGACGATCTCGATCTCGGCGCTGCTCTTCGCAACGGCGCGGAAGAAGTTGCGGCCGATACGCCCGAACCCGTTGATGCCGACCTTGACCGTCATCCTGGAGACCTCCTCAGTGCCCGCTCACGCACGAACGAACGATGTCGCGCTGGTTTACAGCCTTTACCCTACCCCGCGCGCTGCTCGGTCAGCCTGCCGAGGCGGCGCAGTCGGTCGGCGACGGCCGGCTTGGTGATCGGTGGACGGCAGAGCCGCCCGAGCTCCTCGAGCGACGCGTCGGGGTTGGCGAGGCGGAGCTTCGCGACCTCGAGCAGGGCGGGGAGCAGTCCCCGCTCGCCGTAGGCGTCGAGGGCGCGCTCGGCCCACTCCCGCTGCTGCAC
>JBASRP010000482.1:0-12546 GCA_049273905.1 Actinomycetota bacterium | reverse complement strand
GCGTACGAGCAGGCGCGCGACCGCCTGGCGGCGGCGGTGCGCGATGCGCCGCCGGGAGAGCGGGTCCGGCTCGCGAAGCCGACCTCGAACCTCTTCCGGTTCCGCGCACGGAACCCGGGAATAGCGCTCGACGGCTCACCCTTCGCGCGTGTGCTCGCCGTGTATCCGCAGGCGCGCGTTGCCGAGGTCGGCGGCATGACGACCTACGAAGATCTCGTCAACGCGACGCTCGCGCACGGGCTGATGCCGATGGTCGTCCCGCAGTTGAAGACGATCACGCTCGGCGGCGCGGTGTCGGGCGTCGGCATCGAGTCGTCGTCGTTCCGACACGGCCTGCCGCACGAATCGGTGCTCGAGGCCGAGGTGGTGACGGGAGCGGGTGAGATCGTCGTGGCGACGCCCGAGGGGCCGAACGCCGACCTCTTCTTCGGTTTGCCGAACAGCTACGGGACGCTCGGTTACGCCACGCGGTTGCGCATCGAGCTGGCGCCGGTTCGCCCGTTCGTCGCGCTCGACCACGGGCGCTTCGGTTCCGGCAAGGAGATCGCCGAGGTCATCGCGGAGTCCGTGGACGCACCCGACGCGATCGATTTCCTGGACGGCGTCGCCTTCACGCCCGATGAGATGTATCTAACGCGCGGCCGGTTCGTCGACGAGGCCCCGGCGACGAGCGACTACACGGGCGACGCGATCTACTACCGGTCGATCGCGGAGCGGCAGGAGGACCACCTGACGGCGAGGGACTACATCTGGCGGTGGGACACTGACTGGTTCTGGTGCTCGCGCGCGTTCGGCGTCCAACAACCGTTCGTGCGCAAGCTGTGGCCTCGACGCTGGCGGCGCTCCGACGTCTACCGGCGGCTGATCGCGCTCGACGATCGCGTCGGGTTCTCGCACCGGCTCGACCGGATGCGTGGACGGCCCGCGACCGAGCGGGTGATCCAAGACGTTCAGGTTCCGGTGGACCGCCTCGCGGAGTTCCTCGAGTTCCTCGACGAGCAGACGGGCCAGCGGCCCGTGTGGCTGTGCCCGTTCCGCACGCGGGACGGGAAGACGACGTGGCCCCTCTTCCCGCTCGATCCGGCGATGACGTACGTGAACGTGGGGTTCTGGGGGACCGCCCCGCTCCCGCGCGGCGCCCACGACGGCTTCCACAACCGCGCGATCGAACGGACGGTCGCGCAGCTGGGCGGGGCGAAGTCGCTGTACTCGACCTCGTTCTACGATCCCGAGACGTTTCACGAGCTGTACGGCGGGGAGACCTACCGCGACCTGAAGGACCGGTACGACCCGCAGCGGAAGCTGCTTGATCTTTACGATAAGACGGTTCGCGCTCAGTAAGGAGGCTGGCGATGCCGCTCGCCGACGTCGTGCACGACTTCATCGGGTCGCCTCGGATCCGCGTGGAATCGTTCGATGGATCGAGCGCCGGTCCGGCCGGCGCGCCGGTCACCCTGCGACTCGTGTCGCCGCGCGTTCTCTCGTACCTGGTGCGTGCCCCCGGCGAGCTGGGGATCTCTCGCGCTTTCGTCGCCGGTGAGCTGGCGATCGACGGCGACATGTACGAGGCCTTGGAAGCGATGGGCGAGAAAAGGACGGATGCCCGCACGATGCTCGATGTTCTTCGCCGCATGGGTCTCGGATCGGTCGCGAAGGCCGCGCTGACGCGCGTTCCGAAACCCACCCAGGAGGTCAAGCTGCGGGGCCGCCGCCACTCGCAGGCGCGCGACGCGCGCGCGATCGCGCATCACTACGACGTGTCGAACCGCTTCTACGAGATGGTCCTCGGGCCGTCGATGGCATACACGTGCGCCTGCTACCCTCGCGAGGACGCGACGTTGGAGGAGGCGCAGGAGTACAAGTTCGACCTTGTTTCCCGCAAGATCGGATTGCAGCCGGGCATGACGCTGCTCGACGTCGGCTGCGGGTGGGGCGGCATGGTGATGCACGCCGCCCGGCACTACGGCGTGACCTCGCTGGGCGTGACGCTCTCACGCGCGCAAGCCGAGTGGGCTTCAAAGGCTATCGCCGAGGCCGGCCTGGCCGACCGAGCGGAGGTCCGGCACCTCGACTACCGGGACGCGCCGGACGTCCCCGGCGGATACGACGCGATCTCGTCGATCGGGCTCACCGAGCACATCGGGCGCGCCCAGCTACCGTCTTATTTCGCCTTCCTGCGCGACAAGCTCCGGCCCGGCGGCCGCCTCCTCAACCACGCGATCATGCGCACCACCACGATGCAACGCGCCGCGTTCGATCGCGGTTTCATCAACCGCTACGTGTTCCCGGACGGCGAGCTGCACGGCGTCGGCCACGTCATCTCGGTGATGCAGAACGCCGGCTTCGAGGTGCAGCATGAGGAGAACCTCCGCGAGCACTATGCGCGGACCCTCGCGGCGTGGGGCGCGAACCTCGACGAGAATTGGGACGCGTGCGTCGACGAGGTGGGCGCGGCCGTCGCGCGCGTGTGGCGGCTCTACATGGCGGGTTCGCGGCTGTCGTTCGCGCAGCACCGGCTCGAGCTGCACCAGGTCCTCGGTGTGAAGGTCGGCGCCGACGGCGCGTCCGGGATGGCTATCCGGCCGGACTGGGAGTAACCGCTAGTCGGTCTCGACGATCCGCCGCGCCGCCAGCAGCGAGGCCCACACGTTGCGCGCGATCGTCTTGGCCGCGAGACGCTCGACGAACTTGCCGATGATCCCACCGCCGACGTCGTAGTCGATCTCGAAGCGGAGCTCGGTGGTTCCATCGACGGGCGCGAGCAACCAACGCCCGCTCTGACGTACGCCTTGGTAAGCGCCCCATTCGATGCAGACCGGCTCCTCCCAGCGCGAGACCTCGACGAGACCGCCGACCTCGACCGAGCCCACCTTCATCAGGATCCGGTAGCGCGCGCCGACGCCGGTCGACGGGTCGGAGAGCGGCTTCCAGGTCGTCATCCCGGCGAGGAACTCCGGGTAACGCGACGGGTCGGAGATCAGCTCGAAGACCTCCTTCGGCTCGCGGTCGATGTGGATCGTCTGCGCGACGCGCATCACAGGAAGGGAGGGAGGACGCGCTCGGCGGCGAGCGCGGTCAGCGATTCCTGCATCCGGCCCGTCACGTATCGGTACGCCTCGTCGTCGTCGTCGCCGAAGCGCTCGCCGACGTCGATCGGGTCCAGGACCTCGAGGCGGATCTTGGACGGCGTCGGAAGGTGGCCGAGGAAGTCGCCGACGTTGATGCCCCACGGCAACGCGATCGAGACGGGGAGAACCTTCAGGCGCGCGATCTTGTCGAGGCGCAACGCTTTCGCGATCCGCCGCCCGTCGGTGAGAGGCAGGTACGTGTCGTGTCCGCCGGACCCGACGACGGGAACGATCGGAACGCCGGTCTCGCGCGCGAGGCGGAGGAATCCCTTGCGGCCGTCGAAGCGGATCTCGTGGCGTGCGCTGTACGGCCGGTGCACCTCGACGTCGCCGCCGGGATACACCAGCACGCAGGCGTTCCGGTCGAAGGCTTGCTTCGCGGCGTCGGGCCCGGCGGTGATGATGCCCCACTTC
The DNA here is from genome assembly GCA_049273905.1 of Actinomycetota bacterium. GTDB lineage: Bacteria > Actinomycetota > AC-67 > AC-67 > AC-67 > JBASRP01. Next base: position 9,004 of record JBASRP010000482.1, on the reverse strand, counting down.
TTCGCGAGGTTACCGATGACCGGCCAGGAGGTGACCAGCGCGTGCGCGAGCGAGTACAGCGGCCGCTCGACGCCGAAGTAGCTGTTGAAAGCGAGAGTGAAGACGATGCTGTCCGGCGTCATGTTGCCGCCGGAGTGGTTGGCGACGAAGAGCACGGGGCCGTCCGCGGGGATGCGATCCATACCGCGGACCTCCGCGCGGAAGTACACCGTCGTGAGCAGCCACATGAGCGGCAGCTGGTTGCGGATGTACTCGGGATCGCGCGCGTCCAGATCGGCGACGGCGCCGCGCACGAGTGAGTCGCGTTCCTTGATGGCCATGGTGAGGTCCCGCCTAGTATCGTCCCGCGGGATGGCGACGCCAAACTTCGACCACTTCGATCAAGAGGTCGCCGACGCCTTCGTCCGCATCCACAAGGAGCAGTCGGGACTCCCGAAGTTCCTCGGCCTGCGCGTCGAGTCCGTCGAAGCCGGCCGCATGGTCGCCACGATCGAGGCGCGCAAAGAGTTCCACAATCCGTTCGGCAGCATGCACGGCGGTGTGATCGCCGGCCTCGTGGACCACGTTCTCGGTGCCGTTCTCTACCCGGTGATCCCGCGCGGGCATTGGGCCGCGACGACCGAGTTCAAGCTCAACTACCTCGCGCCCGTGAGGGAAGGAACGGTTACCGCCGAGGCGAACACCATCTCGATGACCAAACGGACCGCGGTCGTTCGCGTGGAGGTGTCGAACGACGGCCGTCCGGTGTGCGCGGCGCAAGGGACGGTGCTCATCCAGCAACCGAAGTAGGGGTGGGCGGGTGGAACCCACGCGGTTCCTAAGGGGGTGCAAGAAATGCGCATCGGACTGCAGATCCCGAACTTCACGTTCGACGGTCCCGAAGACCAGATCTTCGATCACGTGAGCGCGCTCGCGGAGGCGGCAGAGGGGTCGGGCTTCGACTCGGTCTGGGTGATGGACCACTTCTACCAGCTGCCGGCGCTCGGCGGACCGGACAAACCGATGCTCGAGGCGTACACGACGCTCGGCGCGATCGCCGCGCGCACCGCTCGCGTGAAGCTCGGCGCGCTCGTCGGCGGCGTTACGTACCGCAACCCGTCGCTCGTCGCGAAGGCGGCCACGACGCTGGACGTGATCTCGAAGGGCCGCGCGATCCTCGGCCTCGGCGCGGCGTGGTACGACGTCGAGCACGAAGGACTCGGCTTCGACTTCCCGCCGGTGCGCGAGCGCATGGACCGGCTCGAGGAAGCGGTACAGATCATCCGCGCGATGTTCCGCGAGGAAGCGCCGAGCTTCGACGGCCGCCACTACCGCATCAAGGAGGCGCGGAACGTGCCGAGGCCTATCCAGGCCGGCGGCCCGCCGATCATGATCGGCGGCGGAGGAGAGCGGCGGACGTTGCGGCTCGTCGCCGAGCACGCCGACATCTGCAACCTCTTCGGCGACCCCGAGACGATCCGGCACAAGCTGGACGTCTTGCGCCGCCATTGCGGCGAGGTCGGGCGCGATGACGGTGAGATCCTGAAATCGCGCCTCGCGACGCTGATCCTCCTCGACACCGATGAGCAGGCCGCCGCCACGCGGGAACAGATGAAGCGCGTAACCGCTCGCGGGACCAGTTGGTCGGTCGGGACCGAGAAAGAGATCCTCCTTCAGATCGAGGAGCTCCAAGAGGCCGGCATCGAGTACTTCATCTTCAACCTCCCCTTCGGCGGGCCCGAGGCGGTCCGGCGGGCGGGAGAACTACTGAGCTCGCGCTGACGCGTCCGTCCTAAGCGTCCCGGCAGCCCCCGCCAGGGGCCTTCGGCCTCCCCTGGGCGATACGTCGCCACTCGCGGCCCGGGATGCCCGATATGGGGTGCGCGACTAGTCAACCGGTCGTGCTCCAAATGGCCTCGGGGGGCTATGTCCTTGAAGGGGGCTGACGACCGACAACTAAGCGTCTTCAGCAACAAGCCATCGGACGGAACGGGGTGCCAGCGTGACGACAGTGCTCGACCGGGACAGGATGCGGATCGCCGCAGCGGCGGTCCTCTTCGGCATCCTGGCCATGGCCGCCCCTTGGGCGTCCAAGGCCGGCGAGCAGTTCGTGTCGGTCATCGTGCGCGCCCTCCCCGGGCACGGCGCCGAGGCCCAGACCGCGGTCGAGAACGCCGGCGGCAAGATCGAGCGCCGTATCGGCATCATCGACGGTCTGTCGGCCCGGATCCCGGCCACGCGCATCCCGGCCGTGGAGCGGTCGGGCTACGTTCGTTCGATCACCCTGAACCAGCCCATCCACCTGCTGCACGCGATCGACGGGTTCAACGCGGCGTCGGACGCGGGCTCCATCTACAACCTGACCACGACGATGAAGGCCAACGATCTCTGGAAGCAGGGCATCACCGGCCAGGGGGTCGACGTCGCGCTGATCGACTCCGGCTTCCTTCCGGTGAACGGTCTGAGCGCGCCGGGCAAGGTCGTCCTCGGTCCGGACCTCTCGTTCGAATCGCAGGCCGACAACCTCCGCTACCTCGACACGTTCGGTCACGGCACGCACATGGCCGGCATCATCGCCGGGCGCGACGACGGCCTCACGTCCAACCAGTACACGAGCCACGACAACTTCACCGGTGTCGCGCCGGACGCGCGCATCGTCAGCATCAAGGTTGCGACCTCGACGGGCGCGACCGACGTCTCGCAGGTGCTGGCCGCGATCGATTGGGTCGTGCAGCACCGCAACGACAGCGGCATGAACATCCGCGTCCTCAACCTGTCGTTCGGGACGGACGGGATCCAGGACTACACGCTCGACCCGCTGACGTACGCGGCCGAGGTCGCCTGGCGTAAGGGCATCGTCGTCGTCGTCGCGGCGGGCAACTCCGGCTACGGCACGGCGAAGCTCAACAACCCGGCGTACGACCCGTACGTGATCGCGGTCGGCGCCGACGACACGCGCGGCACGCCCACGACGGACGACGACGTCGTCCCCGCGTGGTCGAGCCGCGGTGACGGCACGCGCAACCCGGACGTCGTCGCGCCGGGCAAGTCGGTCGCGAGCCTGCGCGCGCCGGGCTCATTCGTGGACGCGAACCACCCAGAGGGCCGCATCAACTCGCGCCTCTTCCGCGGCAGCGGCACGTCGCAGGCGGCGGCGGCGGTGTCCGGTGCGGCCGCGCTCCTGATCTCGCAGCGTCCCAACCTCGCGCCCGATCAGGTCAAGAAGCTTCTCACCTCCACCGCGGTTCCCCTTCCGGCGGCCGACGCGGTCGCGCAGGGGGCCGGTCTGATCCAACTGAAGAACGCCGCAGCAGCGCCGACGCCGGCGTACACACAGAACTTCCCGCTCGCGACGGGCACCGGTTCGCTGGAATCCTCGCGCGGCTCCGCGCACGTCTCCACGCCCGAGGGCGTCGAGCTGCGCGGCGAGATGGACGTCATGGGCAAGACGTGGGACGGCTCGACCTGGTCGGGCAGCACATGGTCCGGTTCGACCTGGAGCGGCGGCGCGTGGAACGGCAGCACGTGGTCCGGCTCGACGTGGTCGGGATCGACCTGGAGCGGATCGACGTGGTCCGGTTCGACGTGGTCGGGCTCCACGTGGAGCGGGTCAACGTGGTCCGGCAGCACCTGGTCGGGCAGCACATGGTCGGGATCCACCTGGTCGGGATCCACCTGGTCGGGATCGACCTGGAGCGGATCCACCTGGTCCGGTTCGACGTGGTCGGGCTCCACGTGGAGCGGCTCGTCGTGGTCGGGCAGCAGCTGGTCGGGTTCATCGTGGAGCTCCACAGGTTGGGGCTCCGAGCCGATCGCCTAAGGGGCCGAACATGATCATCTCCGCAGCAGGACGTGGGACGCGCACGTCCCGGATGGCCTCGCTCGGATCCTCCGGGATCTGGACGCTCGCGATCGGCAGTGCGTCCGTCGCGCTTGTCCTGATGATGAGCGCGATCCCGCATCTGGCCCGGCCGGATCTTCGCTTCCACATCACGTGGCCCGTCCTCGCGCTGATGTTCGGGCTCTCGGAGTCGTTCGTCGTCCACCTCCAGTTCCGGCGCGGCGACGCGCACTCGTTCTCGCTCAACGAGGTCGTGATCGTGATGGGGCTCTTCTTCACCGAGCCGGCCGGGTTCGTCCTCGCGCAGCTCGTCGGCGCGGGCGTCGCGTTGATCGCATTCCGGCGGCAGCAAGCGATCAAGGCGGTCTTCAACCTCGGGCATCTCTGCCTCGAAGCGTCGCTCGCGGTGGTGGTGTTCGGCGCGCTGATCCACGGACACGCCCCGGTTGGACCGGCCGGCTGGATCGCGGCGCTCGCGGCGTGCGCCGTGTCGGCGACGACCGCCGGCGCCTTCGTCCAGATGGCGATCGCTTTGTCGCAGGGCGTGTTCGCGGTGCGGACCGCGGCCCGCAACGTGGGGTTCGCTCTCGCCGTCGCCGCCTGTAACACCAGCCTCGGTCTGGCGGCCGTGCAGATGATCGCCCACGACGCGCGGTCCGCTTGGCTGATCGCGATGCCGGTGATCGTCGTCTACTTCGCGTACCGCGGCTATTCTCGGCAGCGGCAGAAGCACGAGAGCCTCGAGTTCCTCTACGACTCCACCCGGCGTCTCCAAAAGTCTCCGACGATCGACGACGCACTCCGCGTGCTGCTCGAGCAAGCCCGCACGATGTTCCGGGCGGAGATGGCGTGGATCACGTTCTTCGGCACCGATGACGGCCGGCCGATGCGCACCATCCTCGGCCCCGGCGATCGTGTGCAGGTCTTCGACCCGATCGAGCTCGACCCGCGTGAAGGCGTGTGGGCGCGCGTCGCGAGCGAGGCGCAGCCGGTCCTCCTGACGCGCCCGATCCGGAGCGAGCGGCTGCGCGCCTACTTCGACGTCTTCGGCATCCGCGATGCGATCGTTGCCCCGATCGTCGGCGACAACGGCGTCACGGGCACCATGCTCGTCGGCAACCGTCTCGGCCAGCTCGGGTCCTTCGACGAGGAGGACGTGCGCCTGCTCGAGACCCTCGCCAACCACGCGAGCGTCTCCCTGCAGAAGGTGCGTCTGGTCTCCCGTCTCCAGGAGGCGCTCGATCGGATGACCGAGCTGCACAAGGCAAAGGACGACTTCGTCGCGACCGTGTCGCACGAGCTGCGCACACCGCTGACGTCGATCCAGGGCTTCGTGCAGACGATGTTGCGCCCCGACGCGTCGTTCCAGCCGGACGAGCAGCGCGAGTTCCTCGAGGTGGTCGACCGGCAGAGCCGCCGGTTGCGCGCGATGATCGAGGACCTCCTCGTCGTCTCACGGATCGAGGAACACGAGCCCGGACCCCTCCCGTCTCTCGTCTCGATCCAGGGGCTTTCGCGCCAGGTCGTGGCGGACCTCGAGGCGAAGCGCCGCGGGCACGAGGTGCGCTTCCGGTTCGCCGAGCCCCTGGCCCTCGTCAACACCGACGAGGAGATGACCTATCGCATCCTGAGCAACGTCATCGACAACGCGTTCAAGTACGCGCCCGAGGGCTCGCTCGTCGTCGTCAGCGCGCGCTCCGAAGGAGCGGGGGTTCGCATCTCGGTCGCGGATCAGGGCGACGGTATCCCCGACGAGATGCGCGGGCGCATCTTCGATCGATTCTTCCAGGTCGATCAGAGCCACACGCGTGAGTTCGGCGGCGCCGGGCTGGGCCTCTACATCTGCCGGCGGCTCGCCGAGGCGTTGCGCGGCCGGCTCTGGCTCGAGCATTCGAACGCGGCCGGCTCGGTCTTCACGTTGTGGATCCCGAATCTCTCGACCGAGACGGGGTTGCCGTCGGCGCCGGCCGACGGGCGCGTGGGCGCCGAGGCGTCCTGACGATCTAAGCCGGCACCGGCCGGCAGAGCATCTGCTGCCCGCCGCTCGCCACGAGCGTGCCGTCCTGCGCCCAGATCTTCGCGGTGCTTCCGATCAGCGCGTCGGTCGCGATCGGCGCATCGACGCGGGAGAAGAGCCACTCCGCGCGCGGCGCGAGCCGGTGGAAACGGACCGAGAGCTCGATCGTCGGCGCGACGAACGAGGGCATGGCCGCCTGCGTCATCATCGCGGCCGGCCATCCGAGCGTGTCGATGAGGACCACCGAGCGGGCTGCGTCGAGGAACGGATCCTCGAACGTCCCGCGCGGCCGGAAGCGACACCAGCCCTCACGGACCGGCTCGCCGGGCGGCCGGGCCCACCAACTGCCCTCCCACAGCTCGAGCGGGCGCTCCTCGATGTTCGACCAGAAGCGCCAATAGGGGTTGTCCTCGTCGCGCTCCTGCCACGGGACAAGCCCCCCCGGACCGTCCACGCCGGGCATCGGTGCCGCGTCGTACTCGATGCCGTGCATGTTCTCGTCGATCGTCCACACCGTCGCGTCGAGGAACGGCTCGTCCTTCTGGATCAGCGTGACGCGGATCGCTTCGGACCGCTTCGCGGCGCGGATCGTCGTCACCGCGATGTCGATGGGCGCGAACGTCGCGACCGCGAGGTAGTTGCACGCGTAGCTCGCCGGGCGGCCGAAGCGGCTGTGCGCGCCGGCCGCGCGCAGCGCGATGGAGGAGACGTATCCGCCCGCCGGGCCCCACAGCTCCCACGCATCCGAGAGCACCGCGCGATAGCGGCCGTCGGCACCTTCCACGGCCGTGTCCGCCTGGAAATCCCCCACCGGATCGCGCACGGTGGGGCGATCCTATCGGCGGTCGCGGACGATCGCCGTCCGATTTTTCACAGCGGCGTGCGTGCCCGGTAGCATCCCGGCGTGCGCACCGGCACGATCACCCTCTCCACCGCCGACGGCCCGATGGTTCTCTACGAGGCGGTCCCCGACGACCCGCGCGCCGCCGTGATCGTGATCCAAGAGGCGTACGGCGTGAACGACTACATCGAACGCGTCGCGCGCGATCTGGCCGAGGCGGGGTACCACGCGGTCGCGCCGCACCTCTACCACCGCACCGGCGGCGAGATCGTCCCGTACGACGACATCCAGAAAGCCGTCGAGATGATCGCCACGCTCGACGACGACAAGGAGCTGATGGACGCCGACGCGGCGATAGAACACCTCCGCGCGGCTGGTTTCGCGGATCGTTCGATCGGCATCGTCGGCTTCTGCATGGGCGGCCGGATGACGTTCCTGGTTGCGGCCCGCCGCGCGATCGGCGCCGGCGTCGGGTTCTACGGCGGCGCCATCGTGCCGGGCTGGGCGCCGAAGTTCGCCGCGCTCGCCGGCGAGTGCGAGACGCTCGAGGCCCCGTGGCTCGGGCTGTTCGGCGACAAGGACATGTCGATCCCCGTCGAGCAGGTCGAGGAGCTGCGCGGCGCGCTGAAGGCCGCGCCGGTGGAGACCGAGATCGTCCGGTACCCGGAGGCCGGCCACGGTTTCCACAGCGAGCCGCGCGCCTCGTTCGTGCCCGACGCAGCCGCCGACGCGTGGTCGCGGACGCTCGAATGGTTCGCGCGCCATCTGGCGCGCTAGGCCAGCTCTTCTCCGAGCGCTTTCTCCACCACGTCGAGGAGCTCCTCCGCGGTGAACGGCTTGCGCACGTACCCGCGGACGCCTTGCTCCAGCGCTTGCCGCGAGACGGACGAGGGCGTCGAAGCCGCCGAAACCATCACGACGGGCAGGGCGGGGAACAGCCCCTTCCCGGCGAGGGTCTCGAGGACCTCCCATCCCTGCATGTCCGGCAGGCGCAGGTCGAGCAGCATCACGTCGACGGGTTCGTTCTCGATGATCTTCACGGCCTGCTCACCGGTGGACGCCTCGATCACCCGGACCTGCGTGCGGGATTGGAACATGAGGCGCGTCATCAGACGCAGGTCGTCCTCGTCCTCGACGACGAGCACGTTGTACATCACGCCTCGTCCCCGTCAGGTTCCTGCTCGGTCTTGAAGGCCATCACGAAGCGAGCGCCGTGCGGCTGCGCGTCCTCGTACCACGCATCGCCGCCGAACGCTTGCACGAGGTTGCGGACGATCGCGAGACCGAGTCCCGAGCCTTGGACGCCGGCGGTGCCGTCGCCGCGCACGAACGGATCGAAGATGTGTGCGCGCACGTCTTCGGGCACGCCGGGGCCGTCGTCCGAGACGACCATCATCGCCATGTGGTCGTCCGCGCGTGCCTCGATGTGGACGTTGGGGCCGCCGTACTTGAACGCGTTCGTGACCAGGTTGGTCACGATCTGTTCGAGCCGCAGCGGATCGGCGATCACGGTGATGTCGGCGGGCACCTCGATCGTAAGGCTGTGCTCCTCCGACGGGGGAACGCCGTCGATCGCCTGCTTCACCGCCGCCGCGAGCGAGGTCGGCACCGTGAACACCCTCAGCTTCCGCTGCTCGAGCTGAGCAAGGTCGAGCAGGTTGTTGATCAGCAGACGCATGCGCAAGGCGTGGCGATGGATCGTGTCGAGCGCGACGGACAGCTGCTCCGTCGGCATCTTCGACGGATCGCCGGAGAGCATCGACGAGAAGCCGAGGATCGCCGTCAGCGGCGTGCGGAGCTCGTGCGCCGCGTTCGCGATGAACTCGCGGCGGGCGACGTCCAGACGTTGCAGCTCCTCGGTGAGGCGCACCCGGTCCAGCGCGAGGCCGATCTCGGTGGCGTACTCCGTGACGAGCTGGAGCTCCTCCGACCCGAACAGCTGGATGTAGGGGCCGGAGAGGACGACGAGGGTCGACAGGCCGCTCTCGGTCCGTACCGGCGCCACGATCGCGAGGCCGCTCCGGCCGGGCAGCTTCACCGTCGCCGCCTGTTCGGTCGCGCGCAGCCGCGCCGCCATGTCGCAGGCGTCGTCGTGCTCCATGCCCGCGTGGGCGAGGACGTTCAATTTCTCGGTCGCGATGAACCCGGCATCGCCGCCGACCAAGCGCTGCGCCCAGTCGAGCGCGCGGGCGGCGAGCGTCGGCCGGTCCGGCGCGTGCATAACGAGATCGCGCGACGCGCGGAGAGCTTGCGTCTCGGGAGAGCGCCAGATCCGGCGCAGCCAGCGCGGGGGAGCGATCGCGATCTGCAGCGCGGGGATCAACGC
>JBASRP010000470.1:0-2596 GCA_049273905.1 Actinomycetota bacterium | reverse complement strand
AAGGCGGTGAGCGAAGCCAGCGACGCGGTGGTGCTCGCCGGCGGGACCGGCAGCAAGACGGCGACGGCGTCCAAGTCGGGAGCCGGGGTGCACGTGCCGTTGCTCTTAAAGCCTGCGCCGTAGTCACGAACCCCGAGAGAGGCCGAGCCGAACAGCTCGGCCTCTCTCCCTTCCCGGGAAAACACGCTTTCTCGCGCTAGCCTCGACCCGGGAGACCGCCGAGCGGAGGAGGATCTCATGCCGGACGTCACCGTCGATTGGGTCGGCGTCATCGTCGCGACCGTCGTCGCGATGCTCGTCGGGGGCCTGTGGTACGGGCCGCTGTTCGCCAAGGCGTGGATGGGCTACATCGGCAAGACGAAGGAGCAGCTCCGCGCCCAAGGCGGCCTCGGATACGGGTTCGCGATCGTCGGCTCGTTCATCCTCTCGATCGTCATGACCTACGTCACGCAGTGGGCGGCCGCCGACGGTTTCGGCGAGGGCGCACTCGTCGGCATCGTGATGTGGGCCGGCTTCATCATCTCGACCGGCGTGACGGGCGCCGTGTTCGAGGGCCGTCCGTGGGGCCTGATCTACATCAACTCCGGTAACTCGTTGCTCACCTTCCTTCTGGTTGGAGGGATCGTCACCGCCTTCAACTGAGAAACTTCGGCGAACGCGCCTGGTCAAAAGGCTCTACAATGGCTCGGTGACCCCCCATCTGCCTCAGGCGAGCCATTGCTAGACGCCGATGCAACGACGACCGCGGTCGCGCCGGAAGAGGACGAGGAACTAGACGACACTGAGGTCGCCGCCCTCCTCGATGAGGCCGAACCCGCAGCGTACGAGCGGTCTCCCGACCTCGACACACTCGGCGCCTATCTGAACGGTGTCGGGCAGTACGCCCTCCTCAGCGCCGAGCGGGAGGTCGAGCTCGCGAAGGCGATCGAGGCCGGCGAGCGCGCCGAGAAGCGCATCCAGACGCGAGTCAAGCGGGACGTGCACCAGCGCCGCAAGGATGAGCGTCTGCGCAAAGCTGGCGAAGCCGCGCGCGAGGAGATGATCAACGCCAACCTGCGTCTCGTGATCGCGATGGCGCGCAAGTATCGCTGGACCGGATTGCCGCTCCTCGACCTGATCCAGGAAGGCAACATCGGCCTCATGCGCGGCGTGGTGAAGTTCGATTGGCGGAAGGGTTTCAAGTTCTCCACGTACGCGACCTGGTGGATCCGGCAGGCGATCCAGCGGGGTATCGCGGATCGCAGCCGTGTCATCCGGTTGCCCGTCCACGTCCACGAGCTTCTCCTCCAGATCAGCCGCGCGAAGATCTCTCTCGAGAGCGAGCTCGGCCGCGAAGCGACAGACGCCGAGATCGCGGAACGCGCGTGGATCCCGTACGACCGCGTGCGCGAGCTGCGGCGCATGGGCACGTACGTCCTGTCTCTCGAGACCCCGGTCGGGAAAGAGGGCGACGCGACGCTCGGCGAGTTCGTTCCCGACGAGAACGCCGGCGCGCGCTTCGACGACGTGCTCGCCGGGATCAGTCACGACGAGGCGATGAAGGTCGTTGCGACGCTCAACCAGCGCGAGCAGATGATCATCGCGATGCGCTTCGGCCTGACCGGAGAGGAGCCGCGCACGCTCGAGGAGGTCGGCAAGATGTTCAGCCTTACGCGCGAGCGCATCCGCCAGCTGGAAGCGAAAGCTCTCGCGAAGCTCCGCCATCCTTCACGTTCGGCGGCGCTTCGTATAGAAACATAGAAGAGGAGGTGCACACACGTGGCCAAGCAGAAGCACGACAGCGGACGCAAGAAGCAGGATCAGCGCAAGGCGGCTAAGAAGTCCGAGCGGTCGAGCCGCGGCGATCGCGGTTTCGGAAAGAAGGGCGGCGGCGGACGAGGCAAGCGATAGGCCTGTTGCTTTTCCTCTTTAACTGATAGACTGATTTACGAGTTCGAGGTTTCGCGTCAAAGTGTGGCCGCGAGCACATCGCGGCCGTTCCTTTTTCCGGGCCCCAAATCTCACGGTTCGCTTTGAGAACCGGATCTTTTGCGCCTACGGCGCCGGAAGGAGGTACGACATGCGCGGAACCGTCAAATGGTTCAGCGACGAGAAAGGCTTCGGCTTCATCTCCCGTGAGGGAGGCGACGACGTCTTCGTCCATCACACAGGCATCGCCGGTGAAGGATTCAAGTCGCTGAAAGACGGCCAAGAGGTCGAGTTCGAGGTAACGCAGGGCCAGAAGGGCCCCAACGCCACGAACGTCCGACCTGTGGCCTAAGTAAGTGTCAGAGCGGCCCCGATGAATACGTCGGGGCCGCTCAACTATCTCTTCTAAAGGTTGCCTGAGAGCGCAACGGGCGACATCGGAGGCTCCCCCATGCAGGCTCAACTTCTCGAACGGCCTGTCACGGTTCCCACTCGCGGGGTCGTTCGTCTCACGGCCGCGCAGCTCCTCGTCCAACGTCGCGTCACTCTCATCCTGACCGTTCTCCCGCCACTCGCCGTCATCGCGGCGATCATCTCACTGTGGGGGACCGGCATCACACTCACAGATTTCGGCATCATGCTCGGCTTCTACGTCTTCACCGGGCTGGGCGTGACGCTTGGATATCAC
>JBASRP010000464.1:0-3490 GCA_049273905.1 Actinomycetota bacterium | reverse complement strand
CCCAAAGAAGGACGGCCGCAGTGGGAGAAGCCGGTAGCCATCTTCTTCTCTCTCGCCGCTGCAGTGACTATGAGCTTCATCCTGCTAGGTGGGGAGACGAATATCCTCGACGTCCCCCTCGCGATAGTCGTTGGCGCCATCTACTTTCAGCCCGCCGTCCTGATGATTCTGCCTCGGCGGGGCGCCTCTCTCGATCTCGCCGCGGGCGTGATCGCATCCATCCTCGGAGCCGGACTCATCATCATCCCCTATGCCCTCGCGTTCCCGCCGTTTCTCGTCGTTGCGGTTCTCAGCGTGATGTGCGGGATCGCAGCGTTTGCCGCGAACAGCTACTCCCACACGAGAGGAGACGCACTGGCGGCGGTACTCGCCGCGCTCTTGACGGCGGCGGCCACTTTCACCTCGGAGCTCGATCACCTCTTCCGCTGCCGGTCCGGCCCCGTCCCCTTGTTTTGCGTAACCGGCGACATCACTTTATTTGGCGCCGCCGCCACGGTCGCTGCGCTGTGGCTGGCGTGCCTCGTCGTTTGGCTCGTTGCGGGCAGGTCGCGCCGGGAGGGCGTCAGTGAGCCTGTGAGCGCAGATGCGGGCGGCCGCTGAGGACCGCGCGAGCCAGGTTCACTCCGTAGTGGTAGGCGAGGTCCACGTAGCTCGTCGCCTCCAGGATGACGAGGTCGGCACGGGCACCTGCTCCGAGAGAGCCGACCTTCCCTTCGCGTGACAGGGCAGCGGCGGCGTACCGCGTTACCCCGAGGACGGCCTCTTCAGGCGTCATCTTGAGATGTGCGCACGCCAGCGCGACGACAAGCTGCAGGTTCTCGCTGTAGGACGACCCCGGGTTGAGGTCCGTCGACAGGGCCACCCGGACGCCTTTGTCGATCAACAAGCGCGCCGGCGCGAACGGCGCACCGGTCATCATCGACGCTCCGGGTATCAACACGGCAACGGTCCGCGAGATCGAGAGCGCGCGAGCGTCATCCTCGGACGCGTGCTCGAGATGTTCCGCGCTGACGGCGGCGAACTCGGCCGCCACGCTCGCTCCTCCGCTCTGGGCGAGCTGCTCGGCGTGAACCTTGATCCCGAGCCCCTCGCGGTGCGCAGCGCCGAGGATACGCCGCGTCTGAGCCGGCGAAAAAGCCCCTTCGTCACACCACACGTCGCAGAACTCCGCGAGGTTCCCAAGCGACGGGATCATGCCGTCCACGATCAGATCGACGTACGCGTTTGGGTTCGGCGCGTAATCATCGGGAACCACGTGCGCGCCCATGAACGTGCGGACGACATCGACGGGATGATCGAGGGTCGCGGCGACCTCCAGTAGACGGCGCTCTTCCTCGACACTCAGTCCGTAGCCGCTCTTCGCTTCGACCGTCGTGACACCGTGCGCGTAGAAACGATCGAGCCGCGCGCGGGCAAGCCCGGCGAGCTCCTCGTTCGACGCCGCGCGCGTCGCGGCGACGGTCGTTCGGACCCCGCCGGCGCGGTACGGCTGGCCGCGAAGGCGCGCGGCGAACTCCTGCGATCGGTCGCCGGCGAAGACGAGGTGCGTGTGCGGATCCACGAGACCCGGGAGCACCGCTCCCCCGCCGGCGTCAACCTCGTGCGCATCCGCTGCGATCTCGACGGCGTCGCGCAGCTCGTTCTCGGGCCCGGCCCAAACGACTTTCCCTTCGAACCCGGCGAGGGCGCCGCGTTCGATGACGCCGAGGGGTCCCTCTCCGAGGCCCGGCTCGCACGTGACGAGCTGCGCTGCGCCGGTGACGACGAGGTCGGCCTTCACGCGTCCTGCATTGGGATGACGACGCCGCGCTCGTGCGCGACCTCGATCGCGCGCTCGTAGCCGGCGTCGGCGTGGCGCATCACGCCCGTGCCGGGGTCGTTCGTCAGCGTCAGCTCGAGACGCCGGGCGCCCTCTTCGGTGCCGTCGGCGACGACGACCATGCCGGCATGGATCGACTTCCCGATCCCCACACCGCCGCCGTGGTGCACGCTCACCCACGATGCGCCGCTCGCCGTGTTCAGCAACGCGTTGAGGATGGGCCAGTCGGCGATCGCGTCCGAGCCGTCGCGCATCGCCTCTGTCTCGCGGTAGGGCGACGCGACGCTGCCGGAATCAAGATGATCCCGCCCGATCACGATCGGCGCGCCCACTAATCCCTTCGCGACCAGCTCGTTGAACGCGAGCCCGGCACGGTGCCGCTCGCCGTAGCCGAGCCAGCAGATCCGCGCCGGCAGTCCTTGGAACTGCACGCGATCCTTGGCGAGGCGCAGCCATCGCTGCAGGCCGTCGTTGTCGGGGAACAGCTCCGCCACGGCGCGGTCCGTCGCTGCGATGTCGCTCGGGTATCCGGACAGCGCCGCCCAGCGGAAGGGTCCCTTCCCCTCCGCGAATAGTGGGCGGATGTATGCCGGCACGAAGCCGGGGTAGGAGAACGCGTCCGCGAAGCCACCCTCGAGCGCTTCACCCCGGAGGTTGTTGCCGTAGTCGAAGACCTCGGCGCCGTCGCGCTGCAGCTCCACCATCGCGCTGCAGTGATCGGCGATCGTCGCGCGCGCCTCCTCGATGTAGCGGCCGGGATCCTTCGCGCGAAGTTCCGCGGCGTCCTCGACGCTGTAACCGCGCGGGATGTAGCCGTTCAGCGGGTCGTGCGCGGAGGTTTGGTCCGTGACGACGTCAACCTTGAACGCGCGGCGACGGATCTCGGGGAAGACGTCGGCCGCGTTCCCCTGTACGCCGATCGACACCGCCCGCCCGGCAGCGCGCGCCTCTTCCGCGCGGTCGAGCGCGTCGTGTAGCGATTCGGCCGCCTCGTCGAGGTAGCCCGTCTCGAGGCGGCGCACGATCCGCGCGGGATCGACGTCGACGCACAGTGCGATACCGTCGTTCATCGTGATCGCGAGCGGCTGCGCGCCGCCCATCCCACCGAGCCCCGCGGTGAGAACGACACGCCCGCGCAACGTCCCGCCGTAGAGCTTCTCAGCCACGGCGAGGAACGTCTGGAACGTGCCTTGCAGGATCCCTTGCGTGCCGATGTAGATCCATGAACCGGCGGTCATCTGGCCGTACATCGTGAGCCCCGCAGCTTCCAGCTCCCAGAAGTCCTTCCACGTCGCCCACTGCGGGACGAGCATCGCGTTCGCGATCAGCACGCGCGGCGCGAACGCGTGCGTGCGGAACACGCCGACCGGCTTCCCGGACTGCACCAAGAGCGTCTCGTCGTTCTCGAGCGCGCGCAGCGATCGGACGATCGCGTCGTAGGCGGCCCAATTGCGCGCAGCCTTGCCCGAGCCCCCGTAGACGACGAGATCCTCGGGACGTTCTGCGACCTCGGGGTCGAGGTTGTTCATCAACATCCGCAGCGCGGCTTCCTGGTGCCAGCCCTTGCAGGACATCTCGGGCCCGCGAGGCGCGCGGATCACGCGCGCGCTCACCGCAGCTCCCCTACTGCCGACGCTGCTGCACCGGCGAGGGCGGCGGAGCGTGCGAGGC
>JBASRP010000459.1:0-1590 GCA_049273905.1 Actinomycetota bacterium | reverse complement strand
GTGCCGTCGACGACGCCGTCGTCGGCCATGACCTTCTCGATCTGCCCCCAGGCGCGTTCGTACTGCGCCTTCTTCTTGGACAGGATCAGGCGGCCTTCTTTGTCTTCCTTCTGCGTGACGAGGGCTTCGATCTCCTCGCCGATGTTGACGATCTGGCGGGGATCCGCGTCGTGCTTGATCGTCAGCTCGCGTGCAGGGATGACACCTTCGGACTTGTAGCCGATGTCGAGGAGGACCTCGTCTTTGTCGACGGAGACCACTTTGCCGGCGACGATGTCGCCTTCCTCGAAGCTCTTGATCGTTGCGTCGTACGCTGCGGCCAGTTCTTCCGGCCCGCCGATGTCGTTCTGCGTTACGCGTCCAACGACCGGCGTGTCGCTTTCAAGCACGAACGAACCAATCCTTTCCCGGGGATCCGTATCGGTGTTCCCCTTGGTCAATTACCCGCGGGGCGCGGTGACAAGGGGTCCGGCGATGCGCCCCGCTCCTTCCGGGGCATCCGATACGGCCTTTGACCTGCCCTAACAGGCTCGGGGAGTCTAGACCGGGCTTACAGGGGCCGTCAACGCTTCGGTTTACGACCTCGGTCCCCTCGCGTGCCCCGCGCTGCTCATCGAGTCGGTATCGTGACGGTTCGCCATGAAGGTCCTGGTCACCGGCGGTGCCGGATTCATCGGATCCCACGTCGTCGACCGGCTTCTCGAGGCCGGCCACGACGTCGCGGTGGTCGATTCGCTTGAGCGCGGCTCCCGCGCCAACATCGCCGGGCCCTTGGAGCGCGGCGTGCCGCTGCACGAGATCGACATCCGCGACCCGGCCCTCCGTGACGTCGTTGCGGCAGAGAAGCCGGTGGTTGTGATGCACCTCGCCGCGCAGGTCGACGTGCGGGTGTCGGTGGCCGATCCTTTGCTCGACGCCGACGTCAACATCACCGGCTCCCTGAACCTCCTCGAGGCCGCCCGCGCGGCCGGAGCGCGCAAGATCATCGTCACGTCGTCCGGCGGCTGCATCTACGGCGAGCCGAAGCCGGCGGCGCTGCCGGTCAGGGAGACCTACCGCGGCACGCCCGAGTCGCCGTACGGGATCTCGAAGCGCGTGCTGCATGACTACCTCGCTTTCTACAAGCAGGCCTACGGCATGAACTGGACTGTGCTCGCTCTCGCGAACGTGTACGGGCCGCGTCAGGATCCGCTCGGCGAGGCGGGCGTCGTGTCGATCTTCCTCGGCGCGATGCTCGAGGGCAGAGAGCCGGTGATCTACGGCGACGGTTCGCAGACGCGCGACTTCGTGTACGCCGGCGACGTGGCCGACGCGTTCATGCGCGCGATCAAGAAGGGCTCGGGCGCCGTCTTCAATATCGGGACCGGCGTCGAGACAACGGTTCGCGAGTTGTGGGACACGTGCGCACGCGCTGCCGGCTACGGCGGCGAGGTGCGCTTCGCCGATCCGCGCCTCGGCGAGTTGCAGCGGATCGCTCTCGACTGGTCACGCGCGAAGAAGAGGCTCGGCTGGGAACCGGGGACGAGCCTGTCCGGCGGGATCGCGGCGACGGCCGACTGGGTTACGACGTCGATCGCGCCGCGCTAGCCG
>JBASRP010000449.1:0-2295 GCA_049273905.1 Actinomycetota bacterium | reverse complement strand
CGCCTTGGGTGCTGAGGATCACATCGAAGGAGGGAGCGTCCTGTTTCGCGGGTTTCTTGGCGCCGGCCGACCCCAAAGTCGTCGCAAGAAGGACGACGGCGACGGCGACGCCGAAGATACGCCTCGTACTCACCCGGCCCCCGATCGGACGCTGACGTCAACTGTTTCGGCGGCCGGGCGCGGGGCTCCTGCCGTTAGAATCCCCCGATCCGTAGGCGGTGAGGGATGCTGAAAGAGACCCTTCCTCGGCAGCCGGCTCGCGCACGGCTCTTCGACGAGTACAAGGCGCGCGGCCTCTGGGGTTCGCGCACGTTCAACGACGCCCTAGAAGAAGGCGCGCTGCAGCGCTGGCCCGACAGCCTTTTCGTCGTCGCATCCCCCACACGTCCCGCGACTCTGACCTACCGCGAGATGCACGAGCGCGGCGTGCACCTCGCGGGCGCGCTGCACGCGCTCGGCTTGCGCAAGGGCGACGTGCTCGCGATGGAGATGCCGAACTGGATGGAAGCGTGCCTCCTGTACCACGCGGCGACGGCGCTCGGCGTGGTCGTGACGCCGATCATCCACATCTATCAAGCGAAGGAAGTCGAGTTCATCCTGCGGCAGTCCGGCGCGAAGGCGTTCGTCGTCCCCGACGACTGGCGTGGCGTCGACTACACGGCGATGGTCTCCGCGATCCGCCCCCGCCTTCCCGAGCTCGAGCACGTGATCGTCGTGGGCGAGAAGGTTCCCGACGGATGCATCTCCTACGCGGACCTCGAGGCGAAGGCGACGACGGACTTCGAACGGCCGGATATCTCGCCCGACGAGCCGCACATCCTCGCGTACACGTCGGGAACGACGTCCGACCCCAAAGGCGTCGTGCACTCACACAACTCTCTGCTCGCCGAGTGCCGCCAGACTGCGGCCTGCTCGGGCGGCGACGAGCACGACGTCTTTCTGTGCCCGAACCCGATCGGTCACATCGCGGGAATCTTCTCGGCGCTGATCGCGCCGTTCCTGTACGGCTACCAGAAGCTCGTGCTGATGGACGGCTGGGATCCGAAGTGGGCGCTCGAGCTGATCCAGGAACACAAGGTGACACGCACCGGCGGTGCCACGTTCTTCGCGATGACGCTCGTCGGCGCGCCCGAATTCAACGACTTCGACACATCGTCGCTCCAGCTCTTCGGGCTCGGGGGCGCCGGCGTCCCGCCGTCGATCGTGCAGCAGCTGCACGGGCTTGGGTGGAAGTCGTCGCGCTCGTACGGCTGCACCGAGCACCCGTCGATCACGATGGGAACGCTCACAGACCCGCCGGAGAAGTGCGCGTTCACCGACGGCCGGCCGCAGACCGACGTCGAGATCCGGTTGGTTGACGACGACGGCAAGGACGTCCCCGACGGCGAGGAGGGCGAGGTGCTGTCGCGCGGGCCCGATCAGTTCCTCGGCTACATGGACCCGGCGATGGACGCCGAAGCGTTCGACGACGACGGCTGGTTCCGAACCGGCGACATTGGGCGCGTCGACGCCGACGGCTACCTCGTCATCACCGATCGCAAGAAGGACATCATCATCCGCGGCGGCGAGAACATCTCGGCGCGCGAGGTGGAGGAGCTCCTCGCCACGCATCCGAAGGTCCAAGAATCGGCCGTCACCGCGATCGCCGATCAGAAGTACGGCGAACGTGTCTGCGCGTTCGTGAAGACGCGCGACGACCAGCCCTTGTCGCTCGAGGAGGTCCTCGCGCACTTCAAGGCGCAAGGCGTCGCCAAGCAGAAGACGCCCGAACGCATCGAACTGGTCGCCGACTTCCCCCGGACCCTGTCCGGGAAGATCCAGAAGTACCTGCTGCGCCGCCAGCTCGAGGGCCGTTCGTAACACTCGCTCCCCTCGCGACACCTCCCTCTTTCTGCCGCCTCGTCCCGATGCGGCGGTTGACCTGACGGACCGTCAGGTGTTACAAACTGACACGCGCGTCACATCTGAGGGACAGGGGCGGACTCGGTGCGAGCGATCCCGATCGACGACTTCTTCGAGGACCTCGAAGAGCGGGGCGGAGCAGGCACGACCAGCGCCTATGACTGGCGCCGGCTCGTCTCCGAGGGCCGCGCCGCCCGCGGCGCGATGGACGGCGGCAAGTGGCGGATCGGCATGCTCGCCCTGCTGGTGGAACGCCGCTACGCCTCCGGCGCCCTGCAGCGTTTCGCCGGCGACATCGGCGAGGCGTACGGAACCGTTCGGCGCTTCCGCTGGGTCGCGAAGGCGTACGATCCGAACACCCGAACGCGGTTCGCCGACCTCTCCTTCTCGCAT
>JBASRP010000443.1:0-13794 GCA_049273905.1 Actinomycetota bacterium | reverse complement strand
GAAGGGGCTTGGCTGCTATGCATAGAGTTCTGGCCGTTCTCATCGCGTTGCTCCTCGGAGCGGGCGTCGTGACCGCCGTGGTGAAGGGCGACGACGACACCGTGCCGGTCGTCGAGCCGACGACCTCACCGTCGCAGACCTTCACGTTCGACGGAGCCGTTCCGACGGAGTCGCAGTTCACCGAGACGGCGTCGCCGTTCGAACCCAGCGACACGGCTTCGCCCACCGCCGAGCCCAGCGAGACCGAAACGATGGACGAGCTTCCGCGGACGGGTGCGGGATCGCTCTTCCCGGCGGCGCTTCTGACACTCTTGATCGCTCTCGGGGCCGGCATCGCCGTGACCAGGGCGGCAAAAACCTCGAACTAGCCGCACCGGGGCCGCTGCTACACTTTTCTCGTTCTGTGCGCCCGTAGCTCAAATGGATAGAGCGGCTGGTTTCTACCCAGCGGGTTGGGGGTTCGAGTCCTCTCGGGCGCGCCCGGCGGACATCCGCCGAACATGGTGGCCGTAGCTCAGTTGGTTAGAGCGCCGGGTTGTGGTCCCGGAGGTCGGGGGTTCAATTCCCCTCGGTCACCCTAGAGTCACTATGCTGCTGCGCTGACACACGAGGGCCGCTAGCTCAACTGGCTAGAGCAGGGGCCTCTTAAGCCCAAGGTTCGGGGTTCGAGTCCCTGGCGGCCCACGTGCAGATGCCCGAGCGACACGCTCGGGCATCTTTCTTTGAGGGCTTAGAGATGGACCGGGAAAACGACACCCTCCTGATACGTGGCAGTCACACCTTCACGGCAAAGAGCCGCCATTGGCCGGAGACGCCTTTGAGAGCGTGCTCTCCGCGGTCCTCGAACTCGAGGCCCGACCCGGCGACGAGGTCCACCACCGTCCGCGAAACCAGCACTTCGCCCGGCCCGGCCGAACCGGCGACCCGCTGACCGATGTGCACTGCTATTCCGCCGACGTCTTCTCCCCTGATCTCGATCTCGCCCGTGTGGAGTCCTGCTCTGACCTCGATGCCGATCCCGTGAAGAGCCTCCACGATCGCGTGAGCGCAACGGATCGCGCGTGCGGGGCCGTCGAACGTGGCGAGGACGCCGTCCCCGGTCGTCTTCACCTCGCGGCCGCGATGGCGTTTGAGCTCCTCCCGCACGACCGAGTCGTGCTTGTCGAGCAGATCCCGCCACGCGCGGTCGCCAACCGATGAGGCGCGTTCGGTCGAACCGACGATGTCGGTGAACAGGACGGTGGCGAGGACACGGTCGATCTCTCGACCGCGCCGCACGCCGGTGAGGAACTCCTCCATCTCATCGACGACGGAATCCATATCCCCAACCCAGGGAATCGACTCATTCCCAGGCAGCTCAAGCAGTCGAGCGCCCGGGATGTGTTCGGCGAGAAATCGGCCTGCCTCCACCGGAATCATCCGATCCCCTGTGCGATGGACCACAAGCGTCGGGATGCGTATCGTCGGCAGAACGTGCCGCACGTCCGTGGCGCATGCCATCTTCCACAACGAGATAACAGCGCTTGGGGTGGCCGACATCCGTCCGAGGGTGGCCCACCATTTCTGGAAGCGCTCATCCTTAGCCAAGGTCGGGGACACAAACCGCAGAGCCACCGGTTTGCGTCCCCAATGGCGCTTGACGGCCTCCGGAAAAGCCTCGGCCTCCTCGGCTGTGGGGCCAAAGGGATAGTCAACGTCTGACAGGAATCGAGAATACGTTCCGTACAGCACCAGATGAGACGTCCGTTCCGGATGCGTGGCTGCGAAAAGCGAACCAAGGGGCCCACCATGATTGATCACCAAGAGGGCAGCCCGGTCGGATCCAGCAGCGTCCATGACCGCACTGACGTCTTCCATCCGCTCTTCGAGCGTGGGCAACGCGGAATCGGAGACGCGGTCGGACATACCGGTGCCGCGCGGATCGAACATGATGAAGCGCGCGAACGAAGCGAGCCGAGAGATCCAGCGCGTGATCCCCGGATCCGTCCACTGGTACTCGAGGTGCCACCACAAGGTTCCGATCTGCACAAGATCGATCGGTCCGTCCCCGACGACTTGGTAGGCAATGTCGACGTCTCCGCTCCGTGCGAAGCGAGTCTCCGGCATTTCCATGGGCGGAAGCGTGACGGGGCGAACGGGTGCAGTCAACCGAGAGGGCGACCAGTGGAGGCTCGTCCATCGTCACGCCTATCCGCTTGTCGAACGGCAGACCGCAGAGTCAGTGAAACAGGTACAGAGAATTACCGGTTCGTGCGGGCGGAGGGACTTGAACCCCCAAGCTCTTTCGAGCACCGGCACCTAAAGCCGGCGTGTCTGCCAATTTCACCACGCCCGCGATCTCTAGATTCTACGCGCGGGCGAGTCGTTCGATCGCCGGAACGATCCCTCGGAACGCTTTGCCGCGATGGCTGATCGCGTCCTTCTCGTCCGGGGGGAGCTCCGCCATCGTCACCGCGTAGCCGAGCGGCACGAAGATCGGGTCGTACCCGAAGCCGCCGGCGCCGCGGGACTCGGTGATGAGGGTTCCCTCCACGGTTCCGTCGGCGGCGTCCTCTCCCATACCGGGCGACACGAGGACGGCGACGCAGCGGTAGCGCGCGGTGCGTTGCTTCGATGGAACCTCTTCGATCAGCGCGATCAGCTTGTCGAGGTTCTCTTGGTCGCTCGCGTTCTCGCCGGCGAAGCGCGCCGAGCGCGGGCCCGGCTCGCCGCCGAGCGCGTCCACCTCGATCCCCGAGTCATCGGCGAGAGCCGCGACGCCGGCGAACGCGCTCAACGAGCGCGCCTTCAGCAGCGCGTTGCCGCGGTAGTCGGGCGCGTCCTCCGGCGGCGCTACCCAGCCGGGGAACTCGTCGGCGGACGCGACACGCACGCCGACGCCCGAAAGGATCGCGACGATCTCGCGGAGCTTCCCGGGGTTACGCGACGCGAGCGCGACGACGGGCGCGCCGGAGCTCACGACGACGCGAGAGCCTCGCGTTGCGCCTTCACGAGCGAGCGGATCCCGCCGGCGGCAAGATCCAGCAGCCGCGTTAGGTCCTTCTGATCGAACGGCTCGCCCTCCGCCGTGCCTTGCACCTCGACGAAGCGGCCGTTGCCGGTCATGACGACGTTCATGTCCACGGCCGCCGCCACGTCCTCCTCGTAGTTGAGGTCGAGCGTCGGCTCGCCGTCGATGATCCCGACGCTCACGGCCGCGACCTCATCGGCCAGCGGGATCGCCTCGAGCCGCCCGGCGTCGACCCGCGAGCGGAACGCGTCGTGGAGCGCGACGTACGCGCCGGTGATCGCCGCGGTGCGCGTTCCGCCGTCGGCGATCAGCACATCGCAGTCGATCGTCACGGTCGCCTCGCCCATCTCGCCGAGCTTCGTCACGGCGCGCAGCGACCGGCCGATCAACCGCTGGATCTCTTGCGTGCGCCCCGAAGGACGGCCCTTCTGAACCTCGCGCGGCGTGCGCACGAGCGTCGAGCGCGGCAACATCGAGTACTCGGCAGTCACCCATCCCCGGCCGGTCCCGCGGAGGAACGGCGGAACCTTCTCCTCGAACGTCGCGGCGCACAGGACCTTCGTGCCACCGAGCTCGATCACGCACGAGCCTTCGGCGAACGCCTGGTACCCGCGGGTGATCCGGAGAGGACGATGCTCGTCCAGTGCGCGACCGTCTTTGCGCATGGCTAGGGCACGATCAGCCACGACTTGCCGGTGTCCGCGATCTCGATCGGGCCCTTGTACACCCCGGCGGCCTGTTCGTAGACCTTCTGCATGTCGTTGTGCGGCCAGACGTGCGTCAGCACCAACTGCTTGACATCGGCGCGCGCCGCGATCTCCGCGGCCTCACGCGAGCGCAGATGGATCGGCTCGGGGATCGAATGCTCCTCCTCTAGCCATGTGGCCTCGCATAGGAAGAGGTCCGCGCCGGCCGCGGCCTTCTCGAGCGCGGGATGCACGCCTGTGTCTCCGGTATACGTCATGACCGCTCCGTCGACCTCGACGCGCAGGCACACGTTCGTGCACGAGTGCGCCGACTCGAAACCCTTGAGATCGAACGGCCCGAGCACCGTGCTGTCGCCGGGCTCGAACGTCTGCCACGGAAGGATCGAGTCGAAGTCGTCCTTGCCATCCCGCCGAGTCAGAAGGCGGCACATCCGCTCTTGCACCATCTTCGGGCCGTAGATCGGGACCGTCGGGTTGCGGCGGTTCGGGTGGTTGAACAGCGCATAGAAGAACGGGTACACGTCGACGAAGTGGTCGGGGTGCGCGTGCGACAGGAAAACGGCGTCGACCTCGGTCACCGGGATGTGCTTCTGCAACTCGGCGAGCGTGCCGTGACCGGCGTCCATCCAGAGGTTGAAACCGTTGTGAGTCAGCAAGTAACCGGAGCAGGCCTGGCCCGGTCCCGGGTAG
Source organism: Actinomycetota bacterium (assembly GCA_049273905.1). Lineage (GTDB taxonomy): Bacteria > Actinomycetota > AC-67 > AC-67 > AC-67 > JBASRP01. The sequence continues at coordinate 9,387 of JBASRP010000443.1, read as the reverse complement.
GTGCCGCACGCGCCGAGGACGGTGAGTTCCACTAGGCGCCCTTCCTCGCTGCGAACGATCGCTCCTCGACCGCACCGATCTCGGGTCCGAGGAAGCGCGCGCCGAGCGCGCGGAACTGCTCTGGGTCGCCGCTCGACACGAAACGATGCTCGGGCGCGCTGTCGCGCGGGCGGAACGCGTCCGCGCGCGTCAACTCCGAGAAGACATCGACGGCGACCTCGCGGTCGCTCTCGATAAGGACGACGTTCGAGCCCATAACGTGCTGCACGACGGCGACGAGCAGCGGGTAGTGCGTGCAGCCGAGGATCAGCGTGTCGACGTCTCGCTCCTTCAGCGGCGCGAGGTACTCCTCGGCAAGCTTCATGATCCGATCGCCCGTGGTCTCGCCGCGTTCGACGAACTCGACGAACAGCGGGCACGCCTGCGAGTAGATCTGGACGTTCTCGCGCGTCGAGCGGATCGCCCACTCGTACATCCGCGACGAGATCGTGAGCTCCGTTCCGATGACCCCGATCCTGCGGTTGCGCGTCGCCTTCACGGCCGCGCGCGCGGTCGGCCACCACACCTCGACCAGTGGCACGTCCGGGTGCGCGTCACGGATGTGGTCGACGCCGGCGGACGATGTCGAGTTGCACGCGACGACGATCATCTTGACCCGCTCGCTCACGAGGTAGTCCGCGATCTCGCCGGTGTACGCGCGAACCTCTTCGCGCGTCAGTGGTCCGTACGGGCCGCGTGCGGTGTCGCCGAAGTACAGGATCGACTCGGACGGCAGCTGGTCGATCATCTTCCGCACGACCGTCAGTCCGCCGACCCCAGAGTCGAACACGCCAATCGGACGAGGATCCATCGGTCAGAGCAGTGTACCGGAGCCGCTGAGAGGCCTTGAGGTGGCAGGTGTGACGTACGTCACATCACGCCCACAAGATCCCCTCGAGGCGCGCGACGGCCTCCTCGAAGTCGCCGGCGTACGCGCCCGTCGACAGGTACTTCCACCCGCCGTCGGGAAGCAGGACGACGACGTTGCGCGCGTCCGCGTCTTTAGCGAATCGTTGCGCAACGGCGAGCGCGGCGCCGGAGGAGATCCCGGCGAAGATCCCTTCCTTCTCGACCAGCTCGCGCGTCGTCGCCAGCGCTTGTCGCGTCCCGACCTTGATCTTGCGGTCCAAGACCGTGATGTCGACGATCGGCGGGATGAACCCCTCGTCGAGGTTCCGCAGCCCGTAGACGAGCTCGCCGTATTCGGGCTCGGCGGCGATGATCTTCGCGTTCGGGCTGTGCTCCTTGATGCGGCGCCCGCAGCCCATCAGGGTGCCGCCGGTGCCGAGCCCGGCGACGAACGCGTCGACCTCGGGCAGGTCTCGGATGATCTCTTCGGCGGTGCCGCGGTAGTGCGCGTCGGGATTCGCCTCGTTCCCGTACTGGTACGGCATGAAGTATTTGGAGTCGGCCCCGACCATCTCCTGCGCGAGCGCGATCGCGCCGTTGGATCCCTTGGTCGCCTCGGAGAAAACCATCTCGACGCCGAACATCTCGAGCAGCTGTCGGCGTTCGGTCGACACGTTCGCCGGCATAACGCAGACGAGGCGATAGCCCTTGCGCTTGCACACCATCGCGAGCGCGATGCCCGTGTTGCCGGACGTCGGCTCGAGGACGACGCGGTCCGGCGTCAGCTGCCCCGACCGCTCGGCCTCTTCGATCATGTGGAGCGCGATACGGTCCTTCATCGAGCCCGTCGGGTTGTGGCCCTCGAGCTTCGCCCAGAGTTTCACCTCGGGCCGGGGCGACATCGCAGGCAGGCCGACGAGCGGCGTGTTCCCGATCGCGGCGAGGATGTGGTCCGCTCTCATCGTGTCGCTCCGCGCGGGCGGGGAGCGAAGCGCGCGGTCATCCCCGCGCCGAACCGCCGGCGACCGCCGGCAGGATCGAGACCACGTCTCCGTCGGAGACGGGCGTCTCGAGGGCACCGACGAACCGCACGTCCTCGTCGTTCAGGTAGATGTTGATGAAGCGGTGGATCTCGCCGGCGTCGGTCAGGATCGCGGCCTTCAGACCGGGGTGATCGGCGTCGAGCTGTTCGACGACCTCGCGCAGGGTCCCGCCCGTCGCCTCGACGGCCTTCGCTCCCCCGGTGTGCTTCCGGAGGATGGTCGGCACCCGTACCTCGACGCTCATCGGCTTCCCTCACCGTCGCGAACGACGTCCATCTCGGTAATCCTCCCGTCGATGATACGGAACGCGCGCAGGTCGGGCTTCGCGCGGTCCATCAATGAGACCAGGACGTAGAACGCTTCGGGGTAGAACGCGCGCTCGACGTCGGTCGGCGACGGGAAGGCCGGCGAATGCGTGTGCGAGTGGTAGATCGAGACCACGTCCCAGTCCTTGTCGTAGATGTCGTCGGTGACGCGCTTCAGTTCCTTCGGATCGGCGTTGTAGCGCATGACCGGATCCGGGTCGACGTTCGTCAGCCGGTACAGCTTCTCGGGCACGCCCCGCGGTCCGCCGATGATGCCGCAGGCCTCCTTCGGGTACTCGGCCTGCGCGTGCTCGATCATCTGCGTCGCCATGTCCTCCGGAAGTCGTAGAACGTCCACGTCTCCTCCAGGATTCCCGCTCGTTTCCGCGGGTTTCGAGCCTCGGCGCGCTGCCGCGTTTGCCGGGCGCGGTGAGGATAGCACAGCGGTTTCGGGGCTTCGGACGGCCGTTTCGTTAGGTCCGGCTCTGCCGAACGGCGATCCGGCCGGCGGCGGCGTCGACGACGTGACCGATCTCGGCGCACGGCTCACCGCGCCCTTCGAGGTCGGCGCGCAGCGTGTCGATCCGGCCGGGCGGACACGCGATCAAGAGACCGCCGGAGGTCTGCGCGTCCGCGAGCAGGATGCGGTCCTCCTCGGCGACGGCGTCATCGTGATCGACGGCCGGTGCGACGAAGGTCATGTTGCGTTTCGTTCCGCCGGCAACCGCGCCGCGGACCACGAGGTCACGCGCCTCGTCGAGAACGGGAACGGCGTCGACCCACACCTCGGCCGCCGCGCCCGACGCCAGGAGCATCTTGTGCAGGTGGCCCAGCAGACCGAACCCGGTGACATCGGTGGCGGCGGTGATGCCGGCGGCGAGCATCGCCTCACTGGCGTTGCGGTTCAGGTGCGTCATTAGATCGACGACGCGCTTAGCCGCTTGCTCGCTCGCGAGCCCGCGCTTGATCGCCGTCGTTGTGGCGCCGATGCCGAGAGGCTTCGTAAGGACGAGGACGTCGCCCGGCCGCGCGGCCGCGTTGGTGACGATGCGGTCCGGGTCGGCGAGCCCGACGACCGCCATGCCGTAGTGCGGCTCCCGGTCGTCGATCGTGTGGCCGCCGGCGACCAGCGCGCCGGCTTCGCCCGCGACGATGGCGCCGCCGTCCAGTACGCGCGCGAGCATCTCCAACGGGAGATCCTCAATGGGCCAGCCGACGAGGTTGAGACACAGGATCGGCCGGCCGCCCATCGCGTACACGTCGCTCATCGCATTTGCCGCTGCGACGCGTCCCCAGTCGAACGGGTCGTCGACAATCGGCGTGAAGAAGTCGGTGGTGAAGACGAGTGCGGTCCGGTCGTCGAGACGGTAGACGGCGGCATCGTCGCCGGTGTCGGTTCCCACCAGCAGCGCGGGGTCAGTCGGGAACGCGTGCGCGAGCTGGCCCATCACCGTGGCGAGGTCGCCGGGCCCGAGCTTGCACGCGCAGCCGGCGCCGTGACTGAACGACGTCAGGCGGACGGGATCGCTCACCGGCGTGGCCGGGTGCTGTAGTCGCGCGGGACCGGGGGCTTCGGCGGCGGGCCGGCGGGCAGCGCCTCGAGCAGCTTGCGCGACGAGCCGGCGATCTCGGCGACGGCGGCCTCGAACGCCTCCGCGTTCGCCTTCGACGGCTGCCGGAACCCGCTCACCTTCCGCACGAACTGCAAGGCGGCCGCCTCGATCTCGTCGTCGGTCGCCGGCCGGTCGATCCGGAGGGTCTTGATGCTTCGGCACATGGCCTCACAGGGTACCGGCGCCGGCGAGCGCGGGCTCGGGCCGCTTAGGCTTTCGCGGCGGCGGCCAGCTTCAGCACCGTGTTCCAGTTCCGCGCGGTCCCCCGCGTGCCGAGTTTCTTCTCGATCAGCGCCATCGTGAGCTTCGACCGGCCGACACCGTCGGGATAGACGAGATAGGCGGTCTTCCCCTTGATCCGCACCGACTCACGACCGCGGATCGCGTCGGAGAGCGCCTGGGCGCTCTTCCTGGCCGGTGCGTCCTTAAGAGCGGCCACGAGAAGACGACCGGGATCGTTCTTGGCCTCTTTCGGAAAGGGGTTCCCGGAGATGATCTTCGTCCACTCCTCCGCCGTGCGGATGAAGAACGCCGTCGTGACCTCGAGCTGCGACGCGGCGGCCTTCTCGAGAGAGGTCTCGAGCGCCGCGCTCGCTCGTGCACGGCCGGAGAAAACGACGTTGCCGCTCTGGAGCAGAGTTTTGGGATCCTTGAAGCCCTGGCCGGCGACGAGGTCGCGAAGATCGGCCATGCCGACCTTGTTCAGCCCGGCAAGGTTCACAGCGCGTAGCAAAGCGATGTAGGTCGTCATCACCTCATCCTGCCGTACCGAGGAGGCTTAGGCGGCGCGGCAGGGCTGGCGGACGAGCGCGCACTCGGGCAGCGCGCGTCCGGCCGCGGGGACGGGCACGTCCACGATCGGCAGCACGAGCGACGACGCGTGCGCGGAGTCGTGGTACACGAGGTTGACCGCCGGGATCGGCGTGAACGCGAAGCCCCACAGCTCGGGCAGCGCCGTCGGCGCCTCGATCCACACGCGGATCTGCGAGCCGGCGCGGAACACGTGGCCGAACGGGAAGATCTCGACACGCATCTGCGTCGGCTCGCCGGGGGTCAGCAGCGCGGCGTCGCGGGCTTTGTGCGTCTGATACGGACGCAGGATCGTCGATCGCTTCGCGTCCAGCGCGCGGTGCGACGCGCGCAGCCAGCCTTTCTGCACGTACATCTCCTGGCCGTCCGGGCGCACCTCGGTCAGCGTCACCTGGACGTCGGTGTCCGGCGCGGTCGACGCGAGCCAGAGGTCGAGCGACGCGCTGCCGAGCGCGACCGTCGTCTTCGCGAGCGGCTGCGTCGTGTACGAAACCGCGGTCCCCGGGATCGGCTTCGCCGGCCAGATGTAGACGTCGGGGAGACTCGGATAGCCGTAACGCGGATTGCCGATCCCCTGCGTGCCCGGTGGATAGAGGTACGGGTCCGGCATGCCCTGGGCAACGGCGGTCCCGCCGAGCGCACCGTCCGCTCCGAGGAACAGACGTTTCGGTGTCGCCGACACCGGCCACGAGGGGAACCCGGTGACCCAGCGCGGTGCGCGCGAGGCGTCGTTCGCCTCCCACCACACCAGCACGTGCGGTGTGTTCTCGAAGCCGTTGTCGATGCCCTTGAGGAAGTGGTCGTAGAACTTGTCCAGGAGCGCGAGCGACGTCGCGGTGCGATACATGCCGTGATCGCCGTTCGTCAGGATGGCCCAGTACGGCACGTCGAGCTGCGACAGCATGTGCGACTGGCGCGAACCCAGCTGCTCGTCCTGCCACGCGAGCGCCGTGAACACAGGCACGTTGATGTTCCTGACGAACGTCTGCGGCGAGCGCTCGGCGAAGATGCGGTCGTCGTAGCGGTGCTCCTGCGCCTGGATGAACGGGTTGTAGCGCGCGTTCATGGCGGTGTGCGTGACCATGTTCCGCGCGCAGATCGCGTCGCCGCCGGCGGAGGCCTGGATCGCCGAGCTGTAGCCCGGCACCGGCTGCGAGATGAAGCTCCACAGCGACGCGAACGAGTAGTCGAGGATCCCACCGGGATACGAGACGTCGCGGTACGCGTCGGCGTAGAAGTGGCCGGGCGCGATCGCCTTGAGGTGCGTCGGTTGCCGCTCGGCAACGAAAAGCTGCGTGATGCCGGGGTACGACTTGCCGATCATCGCGACGTCGCCGTTCGACCACGGGCGCGATGGGATGAAGTTGTCGATCACGTACGCGCCGTCGTCCGCCTGGACGGGCGCGAAGAAGTCGAAGGTGCCGCCCGAGCATCCGGTCCCACGGATGTTGACGCCGATGTACGCGTACCCCTTGGAGACGTAGCGCGCGATGTACGGCTCGTCGGGAACGGAACCCGGGTTGTAGCCCGAGTACTCGAACAGCGTCGGATGCTTCTTCCCGTCGTTCGGGAACACCGCGCTGTACGCCAGCAGCGGGCCGCCGGGGATCTGGATGTACCCCGTCTCGCGCGAGGAACCGTCCGGATCGGCCGGCGCAGACCCCAAACCCATCACGGAAAGCCCGAGGGCGACGACGAGCAACCAGCGACCGAACCGGGACACGAGGGCTCCTTCAGCTGCAGAGAGGATGCGCGTACGGGATTCGGCACGCCCGATATGGAGTCCTCCCCAACGCGTTTTGAGCGCTCTGAGCAGGAGAAGCGCGGCCCGGCGCGAACCACGCGGTGTGCGCACTCGCATCGCGACCGTGCTCTTTGTGTGTCTCGCGCTGTCCCCGATCGGCGTGCGCGCGGCCGACGAGCCCTGTGCGGAGAGCCCGCGGCTCCCTAGCGACAATCCCGTCTTCGAGCTCCAGCGCCAATCCTTCGACTTCCACGACGAGGAGCTCATCCTCTGCAGCGACGGCGGCGCGCCGGGAGCGGGCATCCACATCGCAGCGCGGCTCTGGGTGCCGGAGAGTTGTCCCGGCGTCGGCGGCTGCGCGGGCGTCGTGATCGGGCACGGCCTCGGGTTCAACAAGGAGACGACGTTCGCCGACATGCTCGCGGTCGTGCGGCTCGGGATGTACGCATTGAGCTACGACGTGCGCGGCCAGGGTTTGTCGGGAGGTCAAGCGGGGCTGCTCTCTCGCGAGGACATCGCCGACCAAGCCGCGGTCCTTCGCTGGTGGCACGGAAACGTCCGCCCGACGAAGACGGCCTTCTACGGGATCTCGCAAGGAGGCTGGCTCTCGTGGACCGCCGCGGAGTTCAACTGCGGCGCCGCGCGCGCGGCGCTCCTCGATTCATCGATCCCGTGTGACCGAGGTGGTCGCTGGATAGACGCGGTCGCGCCGGTACAGTCACCGATGCGGTTCGCGGACGACGGGACGTGCTCGATCTTCCTCTTCGAGACCTTCCTCTATTCGCGGGCGAACCCGGGGATCGGCGAGAGCCTCTCGAAGTGCGTTACCGATTCACACGTCGAGGGAACGCCCGGGGCGTACTTCGACGTCTTCCGCCGGCTCGGCCGCGTCGACGTTCCCGTCTACCTCGTGTCGAGCTTCTACGACAGACTCGTCTCTCCCAAGGTCATCACGGAAGCATACGAGCGCCTGCGCGCACGCAGCCGCGATCGGAAAGACGTCTTGTTCGGACGCGACGTCCGTTTGACGCTGTCGAACGACTCCCACGGTTCCGTCGGCGGCAATCTCGCCGTGACCGGTGATGTGTTCGCATGGATCGACCGCCAGATCAACGGCGGGCGGCGACTTCGGGCGGCACCCGTGGCGATCGCACAGGAGTGGGACGGCGGCTCCTTCCGCCTCGAACGTTCATGGCCCATCGCGGGAACGGTCTGGCGCACACTGTTCTTTGGGCGCGAAGGCGGCGCCGGCGTTCTCGCCCCGTCGAAGGGCACATCGGGCGCCGACGAGCTTCGCAATGTGCCGGTGGTGGCCAGCCCGCCCGAGGCCCCCTTCGCGAACGCGAGCATCTCGGCCGGCGCCGCGCAGGAGCTCCCGTGGATGCGTCTCGTCTACGCGAGCGCGCCACTCTCGCAAACCATCGAGATCACTGGACAGCCGTCGGCGACGATATGGGTCTCGTCGAGCAACGCCGCAGAGGGCGGTGTCGGACAACTCCACCTCTTCCTCTCGGAGATGTCGCCCGACGGCTCGGTGAAAACGTTCGCGCAAGCACTACGCGGGCTGACCGGCCTCGGGCCGACGCCGCGTCGCGTGACGATCCCGCTTTCGCTCGCCGCGCACCGTGTCGACGCAGGGAATCGTTTGATCCTCGCCGTTGCTCCATCGGACGTCGCCGTTGTCATGCCGGCTCACGGCATCGATCCGTTCTTCCTCGGTTATGGAGCGTCGATGCCGTCGTCGATCACGCTGCCGCTCGTCCCGGTGAATCGCACCCCGCCGTCGGGCGCGCCGCCCGCCGGCGCGGCCTACACGGACGATCCGGTGGGAGCGATCTGCGCCGCGCTCGGGCTTCCCTGCCCTTAGGCGAGCGCGTCGATCAAGAGATCAGGGCGGTTCGAGATGATCCCGTCGACGCCGATCCCTGCGAGCTCCGTCATCCGCGCGGGGTCGTCTACCGTCCACACGACGACCTTGCGGCCGAGAAGGTGCGCGACATCGACGACGGGCCCGATCAGGTCGATGGTGTCCTGGTCCGGCGAGCTGTACTCGTAGCTCCGCAGCGTCGCGAAGGCGGCGTTGATGGTCAGCGTGAAGCCGAGCGGCACCGGCGTGTCGATGCCGGTGATCTCGTTGATCGTCGTCGACGACGTGAGAAGCAGGGTTGCGATATCGGGCGCCCTGGACTCGAGCCTCTCGAGGCAGAGCGGCCAGAACGATTCGACGATGAGGTTCTCACGCGGGAACGAGGCGTCGTCGACCGCCGCGACGAGTGCGTCGGCGAGCTCGTTGCAGTCCACGTCGAAGCCGGGCTCGTTGGGGATGTCCTTGATCTCGATCATCAGGCGCCAGCCGGCCGCCCGTCCTTCGCCGAGAACCTGCGCTGTCGTGGGTACGGGGTCGACGTTCTGCGGGTCGGGGTCCGCGTCGCATTGGGTCACGTCGGCCGCGTTCATCTCGACGACGGGTCCCGTGCAGTTCGTCGTCCGATCGAGCGTCGCGTCGTGCAGGACGATGAGGACGTGGTCCGCGGTGAACTGTGTGTCGAGCTCGATCCAGCCGGGCACCCCCGCGTCGGCGAACAAGGCGCCGGCGTTACGGAACGCCGTCATCGTGTTCTCGGGCCAGAGGTCCGCGCCGCCGCGGTGCGCGACGAGGATGGGCGCGGGGGCAGAGGCTGCGGGGACGAGCGCGAGGCCCATGACGATCGCGAGGAGAGCCGCCGCCCGACGCATCGCGAACTGTTTCGGCGCCAGCCTCACCTCACCTGCCCCGCGAGCGGATCAGGCGATCTCCTTCCGCAAAACATCGAGGCCCGCACGCGCAGGCCTCGATGTGGAGGTACGGAGAATATTCGTGGAGGTGGGGGGATTCGAACCCCCGTCCCCCGGTCTCAAACCGGAAGCATCTCCGGGCGCAGCCGGCGATTTGATGTCAGGACCGCGGCGCGCGCCGGCGCGCTACGCGATCCCCAGCCCGATAG